>CAKUPI010000081.1 GCA_934675045.1 uncultured Eubacteriales bacterium | reverse complement strand
GTATGAAAAAGCTCTGCTGCGCTTCCCGAATGTCGATTTTAAAGCGTCGAAGCGCCTGCAGCGTCATATCCACATACGGGCGCGACTGCAATGTATCGCCGACCAGAAGCTCGCTGTCTCCCGAAAGCAGGGGCAAGGCCAGCAGCAGCCCGCTGACGAACTGGGAGGAAATGCTGCCCGGCACGATAAACCGCCCCCCTTGCAGCCGACCCCTCAAAACGATGCGCTCCGGCGCGGACCTTGCAATGCCGCATCCGTGCGCCTTTAAAACGGTCAGCAGCGGCTCGTGCGGGCGCTGCGGCAGCCTGCCTTTCAGCAAAAAGCTGCATTCTGCCCCCAGGGCCGCGGCCACCGGAAGCAAAAAGCGCAGCGTCGACCCGCTTTCCCGGCAGTGCAGCGTCTGTCCCTGGCGCACCTGCGCGATGGGCGTCACCGAAAAACCGGCGCCGTCGTATTCGATTTTCGCGCCGAGCTGCCGCAGGCAGTCCGCCGTTGCGCAGACGTCCTCGGAGGCCGCCGGGCACAAAATCCGGGTCGGTGCATCGGCCAAGGCCGCGCAGATGAGCAGCCGGTGCGCCTGTGACTTGGAGGGAATGGCCGCAATTTCTCCGCCGCGGATCGGCGCGGTAATGCGGATGTTCACAGCGGCCGCTCCCCTTTCTGAAGGAAATCCGCCAGCTCCTCAAGCGGCACCGAGCGCAGCACGCAGCGGCCGATTCTCTCCGGCAGGACCAGGGTAATCCGGCTTCCCTCCCGCTTTTTATCGGACAGCATGGCCTGCAAAAGCCGTTCGGCCCGGATGTCGGTGTAAGCGGGGAGCCCGCAGTCGCGCAGGCGCAGCTCCAGCTGCTGCGCGCAGGCCGGTGAGCACAGTCCCATGCGGCATGCCGCACGGGCGCTGTAAGCCATGCCTATCGAAACGGCGCTTCCGTGGCTGACGGCAAAATTGCTGCATCGTTCGACGGCGTGGCCAACGGTATGCCCGAAGTTGAGCAGCCGGCGCTCTCCTCTGTCCTGCTCGTCGCGGCCGACAATGCCGCTCTTAATTTGTATGCAGCGGGCGATGACCGCCTCGCGCTGCTCCCACACCGGCTGCCGCAGCGCCTGGAACAGCTCCGCGTCGCAGATGACACCGTATTTGATGACCTCGGCGCAGCCATCCCGAAAAACGCTCTCCGGCAGGGTGCTCAGCGTATCGCAGTCGCACAGCACCAGCGACGGCGGGTAAAAGGCCCCCGCCATGTTCTTTCCCTGCGGCAGGTCGATCGCGGTTTTTCCGCCCACGGAGGAATCGACGGCGGCCAGAAGGGTTGTGGGCAGCTGCACCAGCATCACGCCGCGCAAAAAGGTGGCGGCGGCAAAGCCGGCCAAATCGCCTGTCACCCCGCCGCCCAGCGCGACGACGGCATCGGTGCGCGTCAGCCGGCTGTCGGCCAAAAAGCCGAGCAGCTGCACATAGGTCTCTGCGCATTTTGCGCGTTCGCCGTGCGGAAAGCGGAACCGCACCACGCGGCACCCCGCGCCTTCCAGCGAGGCCTGAACCCGGTCGCCGTACAGCGCGTCGACGATGTCGTCGGCCACCACGGCGGCGGTTTCGCAGTTTCCGGCACGCCGGACATATTCTCCCGTGCGGTCCAGCAGCCCGGACCCCAGCAGGACTTCGTACGGCCGGGCTCCGCCGACCAGAATGCTCCGCATGGTTTCGCCCCCTTCCCCTGCCGTCACCGGAGTGCCGCCTCGCGGATTCGGGCCACCCGGCGCGCCAGGTCGGAAAACTGCCCGGGCGTCAGCGCCTGGGCGCCGTCGCACAGGGCGCGCATGGGATCGCCATGCACCTCGATCATCAGCCCGTCGGCTCCCGCGGCCGCCGCGGCCATGGCCATCGGCGCCACCAACCGCGCCTTGCCGGTCGCGTGGCTGGGGTCGACAATGACGGGCAGATGCGTCATTTCGTGCAGCATGGGAACGGCCGACAAATCCAGCGTGTTGCGGGTGCTTGTCTCATAGGTGCGAATGCCCCGCTCGCACAGAATGATTTTGTCATTTCCGCCCGCCATAATATACTCGGCGCTCATCAAAAGCTCCCTGAGCGTGCTGGACAGTCCCCGCTTCAGCAAAATCACCTTGTCGGTTTTTCCCAGCGCCTTCAGCAGCTCATAGTTCTGCATGTTGCGCGCGCCGACCTGAATGACGTCGACCTCTTCAAACAGCGGCAGATGGTCAACGCGCATAATTTCCGTCACGACCGGCATTCCGGTCAGCCGCTTGGCCTCCAACAGGTATTCGATGCCGTCAGCCTTGAGGCCCTGAAAGTCATAGGGCGAGGTTCTGGGCTTGAAGGCGCCGCCCCGGAGCAGCGCCGCTCCGCCGGCCTGCACCGCCTGCGCCACCCCGGCGATCTGTTCTTTGGATTCAACCGAACAGGGACCTGCGATGATCTGAAAATTTCCGCCGCCGATTTTATGCCCGCCGACGGACACGACGGTGTCCTGCGGGTGAAACCTGCGGTTGGCCAGCCTGTAAGCCTCGTTGATGCGCATGGCCGACTCAACAATGTCAAAGCTTTGCAGCAGCTCGATATCGAGCTGCGCCGTGTCCCCGATGATCTCAATGACGGTGTGCATCCGCCCCTCGAAAATCTGCACATCCAGTCCCCGGCCTTTCAGCCAGGCGACCAGATCGCCGCGCCGGTGCGGCGATGTGTCCGCCCTCAGTACCGCTATCATGTCTCTGCAACCTCCCGGGTACAAAAACAGCCACGCAGCGATTTGCGTGGCCGGTTCAGGCTTATATAAACATCCATTCGGGACCTTTCGGTTCGAATGCATTTACATTTTTGCGTCACAAATCGCTTTTACTTTGAAGCTTGTAAAGTAAAAGCCGGCAAAAAAGAAAGCAACCGCCATGGGATGCCTCATCGAACAAACTCTCCCGAAAAAAACAACAGTTTCTTTTATGATAGCACGTTTTTGAGGCTTGTCAAGTGCCGGCTGCGTGTTTTTATCCCTTTTCCGGACGCCGCTGCGCGTCTGCGCCCTGCTCCAGCGCGCTCATTCGGCCAAGCAGCGCCAGAAGATTCTCCGCCGAAAAGCACGGGTTCTGCCAGCTCGCCTCGGAAAAGCTTGTCAGGTTTTCTTGGCAGTATTCGATTTCTTTGGAGTAGCCGACGGCGATGCGCACCCTGTCCTTTGGCAAAAAGCGGTGCTTTTCCCGCCAGCAAGCCGTATCCAGCAGCGAGATGCAGAGCACGCTGACCGCCATCAGCTTCACCTTGGACAGCACGTCGCCGTCATACACCGCTTTCAGCAGGTAACGGTAGACGAAATACACCGCCAGATGCTCGTACGCATAAAGGCGCGGCGCATATTCCCCGAAAAACCCGGGCTGCGCCTTCAGGATATCGCCCAGTTCTTCCGAAATGCCGCGCAGCCGCTTCGGCCAGTCGGCGTCGATGGGCTCCAGCGTCAGCAGAAAGGATAGCATCTCTGCCCAAAGGGCGCGTTCTTCCCCCTGTTTGCGCTGCGGCGCATACCCTTCTGCCTTTTGAAAGAAAAAAACCCGTTCGGCTCGGCAGAATCGGTTGAGCTCCGCCACCGCTTCCGCCGGGTTTTCGCCGTCAAGGCACTCCTGCAAGGCACAGGCGAACACCAGCGCTGCGCCCAGCCTCTCGCCGACGGAATGCGCGCGGTCCTGCAGCAGAGCGAACAGATGCTCCCGCGCCGGCACCATGACCGCAAAAAGCCCTTCTTCTTCAAAATCGGGCACCGGCTCCTCGTCGATTTCGGCGCTGACAAACGCGGCGGGCTGCGGGCTTTGCAAAATCAGGCGGGCCGCCGCTTCACAGCAAAGTCCGATTCCGCTCTCTTTTACGCCGCCAAACCACTCGTGAAAGCGCGGGTGCTGGGTGCATATTTCGCAGAGCGCACCTTCCCCGAGCGTCAGAGTAATGTCGCACAGATTCTTTTCGTTCAGAAAGGGGCAGCGTTCCTTGCGCAGCAGAAAATGCGGTTCCGCGCCGCCGGAAATGCTTTTGCGCAGCCGTTCCCCGAAATCCCCCGGCTGCCGCCGGTAGCGCGCACAGCTTTCGGCGTCAATGTCAATTTCCCAGCCGATGCAGCAGTTGTCCTGACAGGCGGAAGCCGTACACTGAAATTTCGGGTAGTAATCCGGGTACCTCAGCTGCATTGCTCTTGCCCTTTGATCACCACCGGCAGGCCGTTGACCTCTACTTCGTCTGCGGGGATCAGCACGTATTTTCTGCCGTCGATCACTCGGGTCTCGACCAGATAACTGCACGCCGGGTCCACCGACACGGTGGCCTGCGCCGTTTTCACTTCAAAGCGGCCCTTGTCAATCAAATTGTCCGGGCTGAGCGCCGCTTGCTCGCCGAAGCGCTCTGCGCAGTTTTGCCGGAACGCCGCCGCCTTCTCCTCTGAAGCGCCGCACTGCCGCAGCATTCCCCCGATTTCGCCCGGCGTCAGGGTCAGCGTCTCCGGCCGTTTGCTCTCTTTGTGCTCCTCGATTTTTTCCGCCAGCTGTTCGTGCATGGCCTGAAGCACCTTCATGCTGCACTCCTCTTCCAGCGCTTCGCACAGCGCGTCCTGAAAGGCCTCTTTTTGCTCGGCGGCCGACATGGGAACCTCGGTATGGAATACGGCGTCGATAAAGTCCTGGTGCAGCTCGTCTGCTTTCCGGGAATAAAACAGGGCATTGTAAAGATTGGCGGCCCTGTCGTCAAAGGCCGGAAAGAGAAAGCCCAAATCCGGCGGGGCCACAATCTGTGCGGCCGCTCTGCTGTGAAACTCGTTCTCGCCGGGGACGTATCCAAGCTCGGCCTTTCCGTCTTTGACCGGGCAAACGCAGCAGACAATATAGGAAAAAACCTGTTCGGATGCGTCGGCCTGAAGGGCATCGTCCTTGCCGCGATGCGGCACATCGTACCGGTCATGGGCCAGCAGAATCAGGTAGTTCCCGCCCTTCATCTCCAGATTGCCGATGATTTTCCGGTACAGCGCCTGCCTGGCCCCGGCGTCTTGCAGACATGAATCGCGCAGGGCGGAAAGCAGCCGGTGTTCCTCGCCTTCCATGACCTGCTGTGTGGAAAAGACAATGTCTATCAGGTTCTTTCCCGGCTTTCCGGACAGCGCCTGCCGGAAAAAGGACAGGAATTTTTCCGCTTCCTCTTGGGGCATCATGCCGACCGACTGGCTCAAATCCGATATCATTTCCTTGCTGCTGCCGTTGACATAGCAGCCATAAATGCGGCTGATCGCGTTCTTTTCGGCGCGGAAACGACGCCGCAGCTCGCCGACTTCTTTCTGATTCATTCAGAGTTTACCTCGCAATTCTTTTACCGTTTTCCGGCAGCGGTTGATGCCGAAAAAACAATTCTGTTATTGTATCTGAAAAGACCGCAAAAAGCAACGCCGTAAGCTTCACCGGCGGCCTTTTCTTTCAGGCGGTGCCCGAGTGCTGCCCGTTTGTTGTCATTACCCGGTTGGGCACCGGCGAAGGCGAAATGGCCGTCTGACAGCTCCTGCAATGTCGCCGCGTAAGCCGCGGCGCGCTGCCTGCCGTGATGCAGCAAGATGGCCATGACGATACCCGCGATGACGGCTATGGCCAGAACCGCCGCGATGAGCTTTTTGCGCGGGAACGGCTTCTTTGACGGCGCGGCGCCTATTTCGGCGTTTCCCGGTGCGGGAAGCACAGGCTTTCCCGGCGTATTTTCAGGCTGCGATGCGCGCTTTTCGATTTTCGGTGCGGCGGCTTCGGCGGCCGGCTCGGTCGGCGGCGCGTCTGTCGTGCGCAGAACGGTTTTCGTCTGCTCCGGCGGCCAGGGCGCGGCCGCGCGCGTACAGTCCATAACCTCCGTGACCTGCCCCTTTTGCGGCGCATCGGCCTTGCCGAACGGAACCTCGACCCAGTCTCCGGCTTTGAGCGGCAAGCCGCCGGTCAGATACGCATACGGACGCCACACTCCCGGCACCTGAACCGTGCAATAGCGGTACATCGGGCCGTCATCGGGCTTTGCGTCCGCGCTGGGCTCTTCGGCCGTATCCGCGCATGGCTTTACGCTTTCGCAAGGCGGCGCTGCGGTGAATACTTGCCTGAGCCGTTTTTCCCACCTTTCTTCAAGGCAGGGATTTTTTAATGCAAGCGCGAGACAGTGCTGTCCCAATTCCACCTGTCCGCAGTTGCGGCAGGCACCGAGAATATCAAGCTGCAATCTGCCGATAAACGCGCTCTCGAAAAGCTGCGATGCAAACCGCTCGTCATGCAGCGCGATCCAAAACGGAAGCATCTGCTCACAGCCCGCAAAGTCCAGCCACTCCCAGTCCAAAAGCAGCTCGGCGGCGGTCTCTGAACAGGTTTTCAGCGAAGGCTCCGCGATGTCCAAAAGCCGCCGCCACATTTCGAGCCCCTTTGCCATGCTGCCGGCAAACACACCGTCCAGAATGCCGTCCCATGACAGGTCCTCAACGTCCTCGGCGGTTTCGTGCGGAACTTCCTCCGGATACTCGGCCAGCAAAATCTCGCGGCAGATGTCCTCGCAGTCGGGAAAGATTCCCTGCGCCAAAAGGCGTTTTGCCCGTTCTGCATCGGGGTGCAGCAGCACTTTGTTCTGCCGGTGCGTCTGATAGGCTTCTTCCAGTGCATTTTGATATTTCTGCGCTTCGTCCAGCTCCTCGTCCTTTTTCCCGCCGAAGTAGGCATAGGCCGAGGACAATTCGGAGAACAGCTCATACAAGCCGTGCGGCTCATGATTGTTATAGTAGTCTTCCGCCGGGCGCGCAGAGAGCAGTTCTGCCCAAAACGTGCCGCAGTCCGCTTCGGAAAGGGCGCCTTCGGCGCAGAACAGGAAGCCTCGCCTTACATCACGCATGATCTCCTCTGTGCTTTCGCCCAGATTCAGGTCAGGGGCGGTGTGCAGAAAGCTCCGCAGCTCCGCCGCCTTTTTCTCATCCGGCAGCACTCCCGCGTGCCGGATTCCGGCCGAGATGTGATGCAGCAGCACTTTTCCGAGAAGCTGCGAAAGCAGGGCGTTCCCGGGCGCGAGCTGCGATAGCGCCTCTTTCAAAGCATTCCATGTTTCCGGCAGATCGACATGGCAGACGACAGACAGCGTCAGCGTGATCTGCACCGGCTGCTGCGGCGGTGTTTGCTTCAGATTTCCAAAGTCACCGCACCAGCCGCATTCCCACCGCGAACCGCGTATCATAACCGGGCTCCCGCACCACGGACAGCGCATACTCTCACCTCTTTTTATCGGAATTATTCAACGCCCAACAGCTACTTTAGTTATACCACCGCGGAGGTGGATACTCAATAGGATTTCGCAAACTTTGGGCAAGCAGAACCGGTTTGCACGAATGTTTCGCCGCGTAAGCCCTGCCAAATTGCCCGCGCCGGTTTGACCACCCCGATCCGCCTGTTTTCCGGATGGGACGGAGGTTTTACGAAGGTTTTTTGCAAGTTTGCCGCGAAACCGCCGGCATTTTGCAGGCAAGTTCACTCTTGAGAAAGTGTAGCCCCTGTGTTACAATGGTTAAACGTATAGAATATCCGCCTTGATAAGCTATCAATCAGGCTGTGCGGCAATTTGAATCAGGCAGGGTTTCCTAGCATATAAGTCCATGCGAAAATGGCGTAAACCAAAC
>CAKUPI010000080.1 GCA_934675045.1 uncultured Eubacteriales bacterium | reverse complement strand
ACCTCTGTCCCCAGGGCGTGCTGGAGGGAGCCATTCCGCTCTCCCTTGCCAATTCCGGCATCCGGGCGGCGCTGGGGGCGCTGTTCACATGGAAGTTCGGCATTCTGCTGACCGTCCTTGTGACGAGCGTGTTCTTTTACCGCCCCTTCTGCAAGTGGCTCTGCCCGCTGGGAGCCTTCTACGCGCTTTTCAACAGGGTCTCGCTCTTCCAGATGAAGGTGGACACCGGCAAATGCGTCTCCTGCGGGAGATGCGCCGCCGCCTGCAAAATGGACGTCGACGTGACCCGGACCCCCAATCACACCGAGTGCATCCGCTGCGGGATGTGTATCCGCGCCTGTCCGACGGGCGCCGTGCGCTTCCGCTACGGCTTCGGCAACGGCAAAGAGAAAGCCGCTGCGGAACATGCGCCGCAATCCCCGACGACAAAATAAAGGAGGAACACAAACATGAAAAAGCTTCTGATTCTGCTTCTGGCCGCGCTGATGGCCATATCCCTGACCGCCTGCGGCGGCGACAGTAAGGACCAAATGGGCACCGACCCGAAAAACCTCGACGAGGCGACCGCCATGCACAAAAAGCTGCTGGAGGAGGAAAACGCCATTCTTTCGGAAAACTCCAAGCTTTGGGAAAAGCTCTTCATGCTGGCCGACAAAGGCATGACCATGCAGGAGGACGGCAAAAACTACGGCGACTTCCTGCTCAAGACCCTTGAGTCCGGCAAGGATCAGTTTGCGGAGGACGAGGCCAAGCTGCTGCAAGAGGGCGCGGAGAAAATCCGCGATATCGAAAACCAGCTGACCGCGCTGGAGGAAAAGTTCCCCGATGTGGTGCAAAAGTCCATGGACGGCGACATGAACATGCCGGCGGACAGCATGAAGAAGTTCCCCTCCTTTGTGGGCAAGGACCTGGACGGCAACGACGTCAACAGCGACGAGCTGTTCTCCAGCCGCGCCGTGACGGTGGTCAACTTCTGGTTCACCACCTGCAGCCCCTGCGTGGGCGAGCTTTCTGACCTGGACGCGCTGAACCGGGAGCTTGCCGAAAAGGACGGCGCGCTCATCGGCATCAACGCCTTTACGCTGGACGGCAACGAGGACTCCATCGCCGAGGCGAAGGATGTTCTGGCCAAAAAGGGCGCCTCGTACCAGAACGTGTACTTTGACTCCGGCAGCGAGGCCGGCAAGTTTGTCGAAAAGGTCTATGCCTATCCCACCACCTATGTGGTCGACCGCAGCGGCAACATCGTGGGCGAGCCCATCGTGGGCGCCGTCAACAGCAAATCGCAGATGGAAACGCTGCAATCGCTCATCGATCAGGCCATCGCCGCCGACAAGGGCTAAGCGGGCTTAAACATTTGACACACCTTTCACGAAAGGAGGAAACACCATGTATCGAAAGATCCTTCCCTCTCTCCTCACCGCCGTGCTGCTGCTGAGCGGCTGCGGCGCGGGGCAGTGCCCGCCGCGGAAAAAGCAGAAGGCCGAAACGACCGGGCAGCCCTCTGCGCTGTCCGGCGGGGAGAGCCTGTACACGGACACGACGGAAAATGTCATCTATCTGGCGGGCGGCTGCTTTTGGGGCATGGAACAGCTGATGCAGTCCATCCCCGGCGTCCTTGACGCCCAGAGCGGCTACGCCAACGGCACCTGCGAGGAGGACGCCGACTACCAGACCGTCTGCGCGGGAAAAACGGGCTTCCGTGAAACCGTGCGGGTGGAGTACGACCCCGAGCAGGTGAGCCTCGACGCCCTGCTGCTGGCCTACTTCTACGTCATCGACCCCACGGTGGAAAACCGGCAGGGCAACGACCGGGGCAGCCAGTACCAGACCGGCGTTTATTACACCAACGACGCGGCCAAGGCGACGGTGGAGCGCATCGCGGACATCGAGCGCGGCCGCAGCGAGACGTTTCTGGTGGAAATCGGCCCGCTTAAAAACTACTACCCCGCCGAGGAATACCATCAGGATTATCTCGAAAAGAACCCCGACGGCTACTGCCACATTCCGCGGGCGGAAATCGAGCTGTTTTCCCGGCTGCGCATCGACCCGGGCGATTACAAAAAGCCGGCGGCGGAGTCCATCCGCGACAGGCTGACCGACGAGCAGTACCGCGTCACACAGGAAAGCGGTACCGAGCACGCCTTTACGGGGGAGTTCTGGGACCAGTTTGAAAAGGGCATCTATGTCGACGTCGTCACCGGCGAGCCCCTGTTTTCCTCCACCGACAAGTTCGAAAGCGGCTGCGGCTGGCCGGCCTTTACAAAGCCCATCGAGGAGCCGGCCGTGGTGGAAATCGCCGACAACAGCTTCGGCATGCGCCGCACCGAGGTCAGAAGCCGCGCGGGCGACTCGCACCTCGGCCATGTCTTTACCGGCGACCCGGAATCGCCCAACGGCGTGCGCTACTGCATCAACAGCGCTTCCCTCCGCTTTGTGCCTTACGCCAAAATGGAGGCCGAGGGGTACGGATACCTTCTGCCTCTGTTTGATGAATAAGCCTCCCATACAACAAAAGCAGCGCACCCGGTCCTTGCAGGCCGGGTGCGCTGCTTGCTGAAAGTTACGATTTTTTGCCTTCCCGCTTTAAAAGCCAGGCCGTCATGTCGCGCAGGGTTTCCTCCATCGGGCGCGGCCGGTAGGCAAAGCGCTCCGACGCGGCCCTGTGGCTGAACTGCCCGTTGGAGGCGAGAACGGCCACGGAGTACGGCGTGAAAAAGAGCGGCTTTTTCTTTTTCAGGCAGCTTTTTTCGTAATAGGGCGCGGCCAGCCGAGCAAGGCTTAGCGGCAGATAAAGAGGCCGCCGCTTCAGCTTGGCCGCCCTGCCCACAAGCTGAAGCATGTCGCGAATCGAGGTGTAGTGCCCGGACAGAATGTACCCCTTGCCCGGCTCCCCGCACTCCGCGCACGCCAAGGCACCCTTGGCCGCATCGCGCACGTCCACAAAATCGTACCCGCCGCGCACGGCAAAGGGAAGCCTGCCCGCAAGAAAATCCTTGGCCATGGCGGTGAAGCTTCCGCCCTGCACGTCGCCGGGGCCGATGATTCCGGAGGGAAAGACCACGCTCGCCCGCAGCCCGCGCTGCGCCGCGTCCAAAACCAGCCCGGTCGCAATGGCCTTGCTCTTGGCGTATTCGCCGTCCACAAGCTCGGGAGAAAACGCACAGTCCTCGGTGATGGCGCAGCCCATCGGCTTTTCCGGTATGGCGTGAACCGAGCTGACATGGACCAGCCTGCCCACATCGTGCTCCCCGCACTGGCGGATGACATTCTCCGTTCCGCCCACGTTGACCTGATACAGCCTGTCCCCCGGGTGCGAGGCGACCGAAACGATTCCGGCGCAGTGGATCACGCAGGTGCGGCTGTCGGCGCCGGCAAAAAAGTCCGCAAGCGAGCTTTCGGAGCACACGTCGCCGGTGACGGCGTCAACCTCCCGGGGGAGCAGCGGGAGAAAGGGGTCGCCCCGCAGCACCAGCGCGCGCACCTGCGCGCCCCGGCACGCCAGCTGCTTTACGACGGCTCTTCCGAGAAAACCGGTGGCCCCCGTGACAAGATATCGATCGTACATGCAAAATCCCTCCCCGCGAGATAACCGTACAGGTGTTGATTATCTTTCACAAGTGCAGTATACTCTATAACAAAGACAGAAGCAATCGGCACTCGCGGCAGGTCTGAAAGAAAAGCGACACTGGCCGCGGGAGTGTTGCTTTTCTTTGTAAACTTTTTGAAAGGGAGCCTGAAATGGAAAAGCCGGACGCAAGAAAACGCTATACGCAGATGGTGCTCAAGCAGTCCTTTTTGACGCTGCTTCGGGAAAAGCCGGTGAACAAAATCACCGTTAAGGAGGTCTGCGAGCTGGCGCAGCTCAACCGCGCCACCTTTTACGCCCATTACAGCGACTGCTTTGCGCTGATGGAGTGCATCGAAAACGAGCTCATCGGCGCCTTTGAAAAATCCCTGCGCTATGTCAATTCCTTTGATGTGACGGCCCTCATCGAGGCCATTTACGACATGGTCGAGCAGAACCAGGCGGCCTGCCGGGTTCTGATTCTGGGCAACACAAACTCGAAGGTACTGATGAAAATGATCGCCCTGGCCAAAAAGGACAGCATTGCCTACTGGCGGCTCCGGCTGCCGAAGGCCGACGAGACGGAGCTGGAAATGATGTACACCCACCTGTCAAACGGCCTGATGCACGTCGTCGTCGAGGGCTACGACCGGTACGGCAAAGAGGAAACCATCCGCTTTGTCAGCCGGGTGGTCAAGGCCAGCCTTTCGCTCTTTCAGTAAGACGGCCGCGGCAAAGGGCCAAGGCCGGTGCGGGTTTTCAGAGACCGGCGGGCGGCAAAAAATCACCGCCGGGAAAACAGGCGGCGAGATTCTGTGCGCGCACCGACCCGCACGGTACTTGCGCGCAGGCCCCGTGCGCCGCGCCCTTCACGCGCGCCGCGCCGCCGTCAGCCCCGCAGAAAGAAGGCAGCCGCCGCTTCCGCGACCTTTTCCGGCGCGCCGGGAATGGACAGCCGGTGGTCGCCGCCCGCCACGGTCAGCAGCTGCGCGCCCGACTGCGCGGCAAAGCGCTGCGCCGCCGCATAGGAGGCCACCTGATCGGCGTCGCCGTGGATCATGCACAGCTCGCCCGCGCCTTGCCTCCACTGCGCAAAGACGTCGTGCGCGTCCAGGCTGTCGAAAAACGCCGGCGTCAGCTTGAGCGGCCGCGCATAGCCGAACTGCGCCCCGAACTCCACAAAGCCCTGCCGCGCCAGCGCCTCTTCCTGCCCGGGCGTTTTGTGCCGGAACAGGAGCGGCATTTCAACGGCCGCCGAGCGCAAAAAGGCCTTTTTCCCCGCGTGCGGACAGCCGGCCAGATAGAGCAGCGTGATGTACGCGCCGAAGCTGGAGCCGAAATAGCCGATTTCCGCCCCGGGCGCCGCCGAGCGCACATACCGCTCGACGGCGGCCAGATCGCTCAGGCAGCGGTCAACGGTCAGCTGCTCTCCGCCGACCGGACTTTCGCCGTGCGCCGGAAAATCGTAGGCCGCCACGCCAATCCCCTGCGCCGGCAGCTTCTGCATAAGCATCAGGGCGGTTGAACTTTCCTTGCTGCTGCCGAAGCCGTGGCTGACAATCAGGGCCATTTTTTCCGTTCCCGTCAGGGTGTGCGCGCAGGGAATGGCGTACCCGCCCGCTCCGGCAAGCGATTCCTTCTTCATTTTGCTTTCCCTCCCGCGGGCCTGCCGTGCCGCAGGCCCCGCTTGTTTTATATCCCGTTTTTTGATATACTTCTCGCAAAAGGAGTTTTTTTATGCTGCTGATCGGGTATCCGCCGTGCACCACCTGCCAAAAGGCGCAAAAGTGGCTTTCGGAGCGTCACATCGCCTTTTCGCCGCGCGACATCAAACTGGACCGCCCCACCGAAGCGGAGCTGCGTCTCTGGCATCAGGCCAGCGGCCTGCCGCTCAGGCGTTTTTTCAACACCGGCGGCCTGCAATACAGGGCGCTGGGCCTGAAGGACAGGCTGCCCGCCATGCCCCTTGACGAGCAATACGCCCTGCTGGCCTCCGACGGCATGCTGGTCAAGCGCCCGCTGCTCATCGGCGAGGATTTTGTGCTGGTCGGCTTTAAAGAGCGCGAGTGGTCCGAACGGCTACGATAGCCCATCCCCCGCCGCCGCGCGCGGCGTCCCCTTTTCATTTTACCCCGTAAGGAGCCAGATACCCATGGATTTCATCCGATTGCACAGCGCCGCGGACCGACACTTTTCCGAGGTTTTTTCGCTGTACCGGCGCAGCTTTCCCCTGCACGAGCAGCGGCTTTTGCCCGACCAGACCGACGCGCTGCGGCATCCCGATTACCACTGCTGCGCCATCGAGGAGGACGGCCGCTTCTGCGGCCTGCTCCTGTACTGGGAGACCCCCGGTTTTCTTTACGTCGAGCACTTTGCCGTCTGCCCCGAGCTGCGCGGCGCGGGCTGCGGAAGCCGTGCCCTTGCGCAGCTTCTCAAGGCCCCAAAGCCGGTCATTTTGGAAATTGACCCGCCCGAGGACGACATTTCCCTGCGCCGGCGCGGCTTTTATCTGCGGGCCGGCTTTTGCGAAAATGCCGGGCCCTACACCCACCCCGCCTACCGCCGGGGCAACGCGCCGCACAGGCTGGTTCTCCTTTCGGCCCCCGCGCCGCTGTCCGCCGCGGCGCATCGCGGCTTCTGCGCCTATCTGCGCGGCACCGTCATGGCCTACGCCGAGCGCTGAAAGGCGCTCACACGGCGCGGGTCTGCATGGACACCGTCTTTTGCCCCCCGGAAATGACCTGACGGCCGATTTCGGCAAAGCCGAGCTTTTGGTGAAAAAGCAGCGAGGGCCTGTTTTCCGGCTCGATGTTGATTTCCGCCGCCAGCGTGCCGACGCCGCTCCGGCGCGCGCAGTCCAGCGCCTCCCGGTACAGCCGCGTGCCCAGGGCCATCCCCCGGTACGCCTCGTGCACGGCAATGCGGTCAATGTACAAAAACCGGCCGAGCCGCTCGGAAAACCAGCGGTAATTGACGCTCTGGTAGCCGGTTCCCTCGCGCAGCGCAATGAGAAAGGCGGCCGTTTTTCCGTCCACCATGACCGCTTTGCGCAGCGCCGCCATGTCGAGCAGCGCCGCAAGCTCGGCCTCGTTGAGCGGCGAAAGCATTTCCACGTTGTCCCGATTGATGTTCAGGATTTCCCCGTAATGCCGCGGGGCAATATCCGTAACGACAGGGTTTGTCATCGTCTTTTTCTCCTTTTTTCCGTACTGCCTTTATTGTACCACGTTTCGGGCGGCATAAAAAGAGGCTCCTCTGCCCCGGCGCGCGCCTCTGTCCCAACGCGCGCCTCTGTCCCAACGCGCCGCCGCCTTCCCACAGGCAGCGAGGGCGTGCAGCTTATGGCTGCACGCCCTCGTTTGTTTTTTTCTCACAGCGCCGCAAAGGCGGCGTCCATCGCCGCCCCATGGCGGCCTTTCGGGTGCTTTGGCGGCTTTAAGCGCCGCGGAGGCGCTTTTCCCGCCCTTATTTTTGCTGTTTCGGGGCAAAAAACAGCTCTCTTGCGCCGATGAAAATCCACAGCCCGCCGAACAGCCGCCGCAAAAGCTCCTCATCGATCCGCTGCGACAGCCAAACGCCCAACAGCGCCGCCGCACACCCCGCCGCCGCGGCCAGCAGCCCCGCTTTGACGGCGACGCGCCCGTTTTTCAGGTGATAATACAGCGCGGGCGGCGCCGTCGCCAGAAAATACAGCAGGTTGACGCCCTGCGATTCATACTGCCCCGCTCCGGCCACCGCCGTCAGATAGAGCACCAGCAGCGTCCCTCCGCCGACGCCGGCCCCCGTCAGCACGCCGGTCAGGGCCCCGGCCGCCGCCGCAAGCACCCCCCTCATCCCAGCACCGCCCGGACGCCGCCCAAAAGAAGCAGCGCGCCAAAGGCCCTGCGCAGCAGCAAAGACGGCAGCTTGCGGTAAATCTTTCCGCACAGCAGCCCTCCGGCAAATCCGCCGATGAGGTAGGGCGCGGCCAGGGCGAGGTCCACCCTGCCCTGACGCAGGTACAAAGCCGCCGAAAGCGCCGAAATGGGCAAAATGATAAACACCGACGTGGCAAAGGCTTTTTTGGAGTCAAGCCCGATCCACGACACGAGCAGCGGCACCAGAACAATGCCGCCTCCCGCGCCGAAAAACCCGTTCACC
>CAKUPI010000079.1 GCA_934675045.1 uncultured Eubacteriales bacterium | reverse complement strand
CGGGGTGTGGCGAAGTTTGGTATCGCGCTTGGTTCGGGACCAAGAGGCCTCGGGTTCAAGTCCCGACACTCCGACCATGCGGAGAGCTCTTTCGGAGCTCTCCGATTTTTTATGCCGGAAAATATTTTGCCGGCGCGGGCGCATTGGTAAGATTTTTGTGCTATAATGGAAAAAATGTATTCTTTCTGTTACCGGGAGGCTTTCTATGCAGCTGCTCTATACTGCCGTTTCCCTGATTGGAGGCACCGCCCTTCTGATTCTGGCGCGCATTTCGAGAAAAAGCGACACCATGGCGCTTTTTGACAAGCGCTTCTTTTCCCTGTCCATCGGCGCCGTGCTCGTCGTCATGGCCGCGGAGCTGATGACGGTGTTTTTCGAAGGCCCGGCGTCGCCGCACCGTATTCCGCACATCGTCGGCAACCTGCTCGGCTTTTCCATTTCGCCGTTTATCCCCCTTCTCATCGCCTGCACCATCGACGGCAGCCGCAAGCGGCAGCTTCTGCTGTTCGGCGTTCCGGCCGCCCTCAACGTCGTCCTCACCGCCCTTTCCACCTGCTTCCCCCTCGTCTTTTGGGTCAACGAGCAAAACCTCTACCTGCGCGGCCGCGCCTTCGGCCTGTACATCGTCTCGTACGTCGCCGCGCTGTTCTGCCTTCTCCTGCAAACCCTGAACCACACAAAGGCCTACCAGAACAGCAGCCGCTCCATTCCCATCGTCCTCTTCGTTTTCGTCGTCATCGGCACCGCCGGGCAGGTGCTGGCCCCGCCGGTGCACATCACGTGGCTGTGCGTCTCCTTCTCCATCATCCTGTACTATGTCTACTATTGCGAGCTTTCACGGCAGATCGACGGGCTGACCGGCCTTTTAAACCGCCGCACCTACGAATACCACCTCTGCGAAATCCGGCACGCCGCCAACGCCGCCGTCCTCCTCTTTGACATCGACGACTTCAAAGACGTAAACGACCTGTACGGGCACCCCTTCGGCGACCACAGCCTCATTGTCATCGCTGCCTGCATCAAAAAGGTCTTTTTCAAAACCGGGCTGTGCTTCCGCATCGGCGGCGATGAGTTCTGCGTCCTGTCCCGAAGCGCCGACCTGCCCGCCATCGCCGGGGCCCAGCGGCGCTTTCTGCACGAAATAGAGCTTCTGCGCCATTCCGACCCCCGCCTGCCGCAGGTGTCCGTCGGCTATGCCCTGACCGACAGGCGATCCCCCGACATCGCCGACGCCGTCTTACGGGCCGACCAGAACATGTATCGGTTCAAGCGGCGGAAAAAGCAGTCCTCCCCCTCCTGACGCCTTTCTGCCGGGAGTCGGCGCGAATCACTACATATATGTTGGCTTTGAAATAAAAACACAAAATATTGTTTTTCCCTCTTGCATATCCCGCGGTTTTCTGCTATGCTTAACTTGAGGTGAAAAGCATGAAAGTAAATGTTATCGGCGAAGTGCCCAAGGAGTTTATCGACTCGGAGATTGACGCCATTTTGCAGGAAAACCCCGCCCGCACCATCAAGGAGATCACCTTTGAACGCGTAAGCGCCGAGGAATGTAAGGAAACCTACGAGCTGACCGCCGTGCCCTTTGAGCGCATCCGCCGCATCACCGGCTATCTGGTCGGCACCATGGACCGCTGGAACGACGCCAAGCGCGCCGAGGAGCGCGATCGCGTCAAGCACCACCTGTAAGGGCAGGCTGGCCCCGCAGGGGCGGCCTGCGCCGCAGTCCGGCACAAAAAAGAAACCGCGAAGCGACGCTTCGCGGTTTTGTTGTTTTGCCGTTTTATTGCTCCGCCGGCTGCTGCGAGCGCAGCAGGTTGAGACGCCGCTCCAGGTGAAGGGGCACCAGCCGCAAAAACAGGGTGGTGGTCAGCGCCGCCGCGACCAGGTCGACAATCGGCTCGGCCCAAAAGACGGCCTCGGCGCCGAGCAGCGCCGGAAGGAGCACCACCATGAGCAGAAAGAGGGCCTTGCGGAACATCGAGCAGAAGCAGGACAGCCGGACATAGCCGACCGCCGTCGTCTCGTCCACCAGCGCGTACTGCACGGCCAGGGGCAGGATCATGCAGGTGAAAATGGTGTTGTAGCGCACGGTGCGCGCGGCGATTTCGGCGCTTTTGGTGAACAGGCGCACAAAGTAAATGGAAAGCCAGTGCGTGCCCACCAGCACGAGCGAACAGAAAATCAGGTTGAGCCCGATGACAATTTTGATGGCCTTTTTGATGCGTTCGATGTTGCCCGCGCCGTAATTGTAGCTGACGACGGGCTGGCAGCCCGTTGTCAGGCCCCCCATCGGCATGGAGATAATCAGGTAATAGCTCTGCACAATGGTGGCGCAGGTGACCAGAATGTCCCCCTCGCCCGGCCCGCCGTAGCGCTGCAAAACGGTGTTGAGGGCGATAAAGAGCACGCTGTCCAGCGCGATGATCAAAAAGGGCGAAAAGCCGAACCGGGCAATTCTGCCCACCGCCTGCCACGAAAATCCGCTCGGCTGCAAACAGATGCGCACTTTTTTGCCGCGCAGGGCGCACAGCACCCAGACGCACGAAGCCGCCTGCGACAAAACGCTGGCCAGCGCCGCGCCGGCCACGCCCATATCAAAGACGAAAATGAAGAGCGGGTCGAGCACAATGTTGAGCACGGCGCCCAGCATGACGGTCAGCATTCCCAGCCCGGAAAAGCCCTGGCAGATCAGGTAGCTGTTCATGCCGCCCGCCATCAGGGCGAAAAAGGTGCCCGCCGTGTAAATGGTCAGATAGGTGTTGGCGTAGGAAAAGGTCTCGCTCGACGCGCCGAACCACATGAGCAGCCGGGTTCTGCCCAAAAGAAAGGCCGCCGTCAGCACGGCTGACAGGGCCAGCAGCATGACAAAGCCGTTCCACATGATGTGCCGGGCCTCGTCGTCCTTCCCCTCGCCCATGCGCATGGCGACGTTGGGCGAGCCGCCCAGACCGACCAGCGAGGCAAAGGACGACATGAAGGTGACAATGGGACCGCAGACGCCGACGCCGGCCAGCGCCAAATCGCCCACCCCCGCGCCGATATACATCCGGTCCACAATGCTATACAGCACGCTGACCAGCTGCGCCAGCATGGTGGGAATGGCCAGCCGCATCACCACTTTCAAAATAGGGTCTTTCCCGAGATCGTTTGTCCGCCGCACGCCGACGTCTCCTTTTTCTCCCGTAATCAATCCTATTGCAGGGTAGCACAGCGCCGCTGCGCTGTCAACCGGCAAAATGCCCGGATTTTCGCTTTTTCCGCCGCAGGCGGGGCCTTTGTCCGGCTTGAGCGGCGCCGGTCGCCGTGCCGCTTGACAAAATCTGCGCAATCCCTTTGCCTTTCCGGTAAAGTCGTGTATAATACAGGTAAATCCCCTGTGCGGCCCGCCGCACAAGAACGCCTGATAGGAGCGAGCAGACATGCTTTTAAAAACCAATTACTCCATGCTGACCGACTTTTACGAGTTTACCATGGCCAACGGCTACCTTGAACAGGGCGTGGGCGACACCATCGCCTATTTCGACATGTTCTTCCGCAATGTGCCCGACGGCGGCGGCTACGCCATTATGGCCGGGGTGGAACAGCTGGTCAATTACCTGAAGGAGCTGTCTTTTGCCGAAGAGGACATCGCCTACCTGCGTTCAAAAGGCTGCTTTTCGGAAAAGTTTTTGGACTATATCCGCAATTTCCGCTTCGCGTGCGACGTGTGGGCCGTGCCCGAGGGCAGCCCCATCTTCCCCGGCGAGCCCATTGTCACCGTGCGCGGGCCCGTCATGCAGGCGCAGTTTGTCGAAACCATGCTGCTGCTGACCATCAACCACCAGAGCCTCATCGCCACCAAGGCCAGCCGTATGGTCCGCGCCGCGCAGGGCCGCGCCGTTTTGGAGTTCGGCTCGCGCCGTGCGCAGGGCGCCGACGGCGCCGTTCTGGGCGCACGCGCCGCCTATATCGGCGGCTGCGCCGGCACCGCCTGCGTGCTGTGCGACCGCGACTTTTCCGTTCCCGCCGCCGGCACCATGGCGCACAGCTGGGTGCAGATGTTCGGCACCGAGTTTGAGGCCTTCCGCGCCTACGCCGAGACCTATCCGCAGGACTGCACGCTGCTCATCGACACCTACAACGTCCTGAAAAGCGGCCTGCCCAACGCCATCCGCACCGCCAAGGAAGTCCTCGAGCCCCGCGGCTTCCGCCTCAAGGGCATTCGCATCGATTCCGGCGACATGGCCTACCTGAGCAAAAAAATCCGGCAGATTCTCGACGCAAACGACCTGCGCGACTGCAAAATCGTCGTCTCCAACTCGCTTGACGAGTTCCTCATCCGCGATCTCATCAGCCAGGGCGCCGAAATCAACACCTTCGGCATCGGCGAGCGCCTCATCACCTCCAAATCCGAGCCTGTATTCGGCGGCGTCTACAAACTGGCCGCCGTGGAAAACGAGCAGGGTGAAATCATCCCCCGCATCAAAATCTCGGAAAACGTCGAAAAAATCACCAACCCCCACTTTAAAAAGGTATGGCGCCTTGTCGACAACGAGGCCGGCAAGTATATCGCCGACGTTCTCACCCTGCACGACGAGGTCATCGACAGCTCCAGGCCCTACACCATCTTCGACCCGGAGCACACCTGGAAAAGGAAAACCCTGCAAAACTTCACCGCTTTCCCCCTGCTCGAGCCGCTGTTCGAAAAGGGAAAATGCGTCTACAAGCCCCGCGACGTACACGAAATCCGCGCGGCCTGTCAGGAAAACCTGTCCCGCCTGTGGGCCGAGGTCACGCGCTTTGAAAATCCCCATCCCTATTACGTCGACCTCTCGCAAAAGCTGTGGGACATCAAAAACGACCTTTTGCAGAAGTACAACTGAGCCCGGCCGGATAAGGCGGCCTGACGGCAGCCGAAGCAGGGGGCAATCGCAAACGATTGCCCCCTGTTTTTTTATTTTCCCTCTTGACACCCTCCCCCCGGGGGGTGTATAGTAAGGGCAGAAGATAACCCCCCCGGGGTGGGGGATGTAACAGGAGGCATACCATGAGTTCACACTACGATAAGGCGCTTGACAACCGTCTGGCCGCCATTGAAGGGCAGATCGGCGCCATCCGCCGGATGCTGGCCGACGGACGCGATTGCGAGGACCTGCTTTTGCAGCTTTCCGCCGTCGAAAGCTCGGTCAACAAGGTCGCCAAAATCATCCTCAAGGATCACCTGAATCACTGCGTCAAGGAAAGCATTGAGCAGGGTGAGTCGGATATTCTCGACCATTTCAACAGCATTCTCGACAAATATATCAAGTAAGGAGTCTTTTTCATGTCTGACCACGCTCATAAGCATGACCATTCCTGCGATTGCGGCTGCGGCCACGAGCACTCCCACGATGACTGCGGCTGCGGTCACGACCACGACCACGAGCACGATGACTGCGGCTGCGGGCACGACCACGACCATGACCATGATCACCGCGATTGCGATTGCGGTCACGAGCACTCCCACCACGATTGCGGCTGCGGGCACCACCACGAGCACGCCCATCACGACTGCGATTGCAGCCACGACCATGATCACCACGACTGCGATTGCGGTCACAGCCACGAGCACGGTGCGGGCTGCGGCTGCGGCATTGACCACAGCGCGCGCTCTCCCCGCCGGCAAATGGTGTATCTCGGCCTTTCCCTTGTCTTTCTGATCCTCAGCTTTTTAAACCCCGCCGAGCGTCTGGGCATCGAGCTTCTGCACTGGCTCAACCCGGCGTGGGTCGCCGTTGTGCTGTGCGGCTTCCCCATTTTCAAGGGGGCGTGGAACGGCCTGCGGGTTGAGCGGAAAATCAATTCGGCCCTGCTCATTTCAGTTGCCATGGCCGCCTCCATCGTCCTCGAGTTCCTTTCGCTGGCCGGCGTCAACCTCGGCGGCGACCACGGCGAAAGCTATCTTTTCGCAGCGGGCGAAATCGCCCTGCTCATGGCCCTTGGCGAGCTTTTGGAGGACCTGACGGTCCGGCGCTCCCGCACCGGCATCGAGCGGCTGGTCTCGCTCTCGCCCACCACCGCCCTGCGGCTCAAAGAGGACGGCACCGGCGAGGAGGTCGACGTGACCGCCCTGCGCATCGGCGACCATGTGCTCGTGCAGCCCAACAGCATCATTCCAGTCGACGGCTCCGTCCTCAGCGGCGTGACGGCCGTCAACCAAGCGGCCATGACGGGCGAAAGCCTGCCCGTTGACAAAGGCCCCGGCGACGAGGTCTTTGCCGGAACGCAGAACCTGTCGGGCGCTTTGACCCTGTCCGTCACCAAGGCGGCGGGCGACATGGCCATCAGCAAGCTGGCCGCCCTTGTCGAGGAGGCCGAGGGAAAAAAGGCCCCCATTTCGCGCGTGGCCGACCGCTGGGCCTCGAAAATTGTCCCCGCCTCCATCATTCTCTCGGTCGGCGTCACCCTTTTCGCCTATTTGCTGCTTGACCTTTCGCTGCCCATGTCCATCGTGCGCGGCGTCACCATTCTGGTGGTTTTCTGCCCCTGCGCACTGGCGCTGGCCACGCCGACGGCCGTCGCCGCCGGTCTGGGCAACGCCGCTTCCCGCGGGCTGCTCATCAAAAGCGGCGCCGCGCTCGAGGAAGCTGCCAAGGTCGACCTTTTTGCCTTTGACAAAACCGGCACGCTGACCGAGGGCCGCTTGGCCGTGGACGGCGTATGCGCCTTCGGCATGGAGGAAACGGAGCTTTTGCGTCTGGCCGGCGCCGCCGAAAAGTACTCCGAGCACCCCATCGCCCACGCCATCGTCGACTTTGCCGCACAGCGGGCCGAGCTGCCCGACCCCGCGCAGACCGACTCGCTGATGGGCATCGGCGTCCTCTCGGAGATCGAGGGCCGGCAGGTGCTCATCTGCAAGTGGGACGAGGGCAGGCTCAGCCCCGGCCCCGAGCAGAAGGACTGCGCCGAACAGTGGCTGCGTCAGGGCAAAACGCTGTGCGCCGTCGTCATCGACGACCGGCTTTCCGGCCTGATCGCCGTGTCCGATGTGCTGCGCCCCGCCGCCAAAGCGACCGTCGCCGCCCTCTCCTCGCTCGGCGTCTCCTCCGTCATGCTGACGGGCGACAACGGCGCAACGGCCGCCCGCATCGCCGACGAGGTCGGCCTGAGCGGCTTTGAGCACTCGCTCATGCCCGGGCAGAAGCTGGAAAAAATCGAACAGCTGCGGCAAAGCGGACACCATATCTGCATGGTGGGTGACGGCGTCAACGACGCCCCGGCATTGGCCGCCGCCGACTGCTCGATCGCCATGGGCGCGCTGGGCAGTGACGTCGCCATCGAAACGGCTTCGGTCGCCCTGATGAGCTCCGACATCCTGCGCCTGCCCGGCTTTGTCGCCCTGTCGCGCCGCGTCATGCGGACCATCAAAAGCAACATCGCGCTGTCCATCCTCATCAACATTCTGGCCGTCATTCTGAGCACCACCGGCACCCTTACCCCCGTCACCGGCGCGCTGGTGCACAACGCCTCGTCCATTCTGGTCGTTCTCAACTCCTGTCTGCTGCTCACCTACCGTGACAGGTGGGTGCCGAACCGCTAAACCCCTTCCGCAGGCCGCGCTTCGGGCGGGCTGCTTTTTTCATGGGCACAGTTGAAAGCGCACAGCCCCTGTGATAGAATGATATCGGATAAGCTTGTTGTCACAAAGCGAAAGACGGCGGCATGCCCGAAAGGAGGAACCCTTTTATGAAACGACTGCCAATGATTGTGCTGACGCTTGCGCTCTGCCTGCTGACAGC
>CAKUPI010000078.1 GCA_934675045.1 uncultured Eubacteriales bacterium | reverse complement strand
ATCTACGTCATCCTCAACCAACATATGAGCATGCCGATCATTATCGCCATCGTCGGTAATGTGCTGCTGGCCGTCGCCATGTTTGCCTCTGTCCCGGTGCTGGTGGCTGTCGGCGGCGGATTGCAGGCTTTTGTGGCGATCCGGACATTTTTCGCCCTGTTTGCAGTCGGCGACATGCCGATGTACATGCTTTCCCAGCTGATCCTTTTGGCAGCCTGGATTTTGATTGTCGTGGCCGGGCTGCTTAAAAGCGGCGGAAAGATTTTGGGGATTATCGCGGGAGCGCTTGCGGGTTTGCAGGGACTTGCCGCCGTCGTGGGCTTCAAGCTGGTATATGGGTTCGTTCCTTTCCCGGGCAGTACGGTGTTCCTCCGTCTTGTCACCATCGCCGGAATGGTGATGATCGGTCTGGCGGTCAGCAGCAATGCCGCTCCGGCGGCCGCGAAGGCAGCCGTTCCGACGGTTCCGACGGCTCCGATGGCTCCGATGGCTCCGATGGCTCCGGCCGCTCCGGCGGCGGTTCCGGTCGAGAATCAGGTTGAGCGGCTGACCAAGCTGAAGGAGCTTTTGGACAGCGGCCTGATTACGCAGGAGGAGTTTGACGCCAAGAAGAAGGAAATCCTGGGCAAGTAATCCGGCGCGCCGCGCGCAGTCGGAAAGATTCCGGACGCGGCGCACGACAAGCGGGGCCTTTGCGGGCGTATGCCGTTTGGCCTGCCCCGGAGAGACTCGGAAAAATACGATTACGCAAAAAGCGCCCGGCTGCTTGTGCAGCCGGGCGCCTCTGTTTAGGGTCTGCCCGCCCAACGCCGCCTCCATGAAACGGGCAAAACGCCCACCGAGCGCTGCCCCGCAAAAAGGGCAAAACGCCCGCCGAATGCGCGCCGCGAAACGGGCAAAGCACCGCCGGACGCCGCCCCGAGAAAGGGGCAAAACGCCCGCCGAGCGCTCCTGTAAAGCTCACAGGCTTTCGCGCAGGGTTTCCTGATAAACGTGAAGAATGGTCCGCAAAATGTCGTGGCTGGTAAAGTCCTTGTTGTAGACAATGCGGGTCTCGCGCACCATGCTCAGGTTTTCGATGGGCAGGGCGGCCAGCTTCCGCTTGCGCAGCTCGTCGGCGCAGGCGCTCTTGGCCAGCACCGACACGCCGAGGTCCTTTCGGATCAGCTCCTTGATGGTGGCGGTGTTGTCAACCTCCAGCACGATGTCGTAGTTTTCCGGGTCGTCGCCCAGACTGCGCAGGGTCGAGTCGAAGAGCACCCGGGTGGCCGAGGTGGGCCGCCGCAGGATCATCCGCTGGCTGCGCAGCTGCGGCAGGGTGATCATGGCGTTTTTCGCCAGCGGATGCTCCGGCGCCATGACGCACATCAGGCAGTCGGTGTCGAGCACCAGCGAGCTGAAGGTGGGGTCGTTGATGTTTCCCTCGACAATGGCAAGGTCCAGCTCGAAATTCCCAAGCATAGTATAAAGATTATTTATGCTGTCCGTAATAACCGTTATGCTGACCCCGTTGCTTCCGCCGCTGCACTTTGCCAGAACCTCGGCGGTGATATTGCTTTCCGCAGTGTGCGTAATGCCCACCCGGAGGGTGCGGATCATGCGCTCGCGGTCGGCCAGATCCTTTTGGATTTTTTCGTAGAGCGCCGCCATTCTCCGGGCGTACTTCATGACAATTTCGCCCTCGGGCGTCAGTTTCAGGCCGCTTTTCCCGCGGATAAAGAGGGTGACGCCGAACTCCTCCTCCAGCTGGCTGATGTGATGGCTGACCGCCGGCTGGGTCAGCGACAGCCGGGCGGCCGCTTTGGTAAAATTCTGAGATTCCGCCACCGCCAACAGCGTTCGAAGCTTTGAGCTGATCATAATGTCCTCCTATAACAGAACTTTATGGATGTACGGAAAAAAATCATTTTACTTTATATGAAAAAAAGTATATCATAACGCTATCCCAATGACAAGGCACTTTGGCAAACCGCCGCTTCCGTCCCGCCGCCGCCCGCCGGGGAGGGCGCTGCGAAGGGCGTGGCGGAAGGGGAGGCATCCAAAGGGCGCCGCGCGCCTTGCAGACCGCGTCCGTACCGGAGCGTACCACGAAAAAAGGAGGTCATATATGCTCGGTCAACTCATTCAAAAGGCTGTCGGCGGCAATGCCGTCGCGTCCATCATCATCTCCATTGCGCTGATGCTGTTTTTGGGCTTTGCCATGACCCGGCTGACGAAAAAGCTGCTTCTGCCCAATGTGACGGCCTATATCCTCATCGGTATCCTCATCGGTCCCTTCTGCCTCAAGCTGATTCCCCGGTCGGTCATCGGCGGCATGAGCTTTCTGTCCGACATTGCGCTGGCCTTTATCGCCTTCAGCACCGGCGAGTTTTTCCGCCTGTCCACCCTGCGGAAAAACGGCATCAAAGTGGTGATCATCACCGTGCTGGAAGCGCTGATGGCCACGGCGGCCGTCTTTGTCGTCACCTATTTTGTACTGGGCGTGGACCTGGCCTTCTCGGCCGTTCTGGCGGCGCTGGCCTCGGCCACCGCCCCGGCCTCTACCGTCATGACCATTCGCCAGACCGGCGCGCACGGCGATTTTGTCGACACGCTGCTGCAGGTCGTCATGCTGGACGACGTGGTGGGCCTGATTGCATACAGCGTGGCCATTTCGCTGGCGCTGGCCGTCAGCGTCGGCGGCGCGGTCGTCAGCGCCGCCAGCATCCTGCGGCCCATTGGCATCAATATCGGCGTTTTCCTGCTCGGCGGGCTGTTCGGCGTGTTTTTGAAGCTGCTCATGCCGCAAAAGCGCTCCGAGGACAACCGGCTCATCATTTCCATCTCGCTGCTGTTTGCCTTCTGCGGCATCTGTGCCATTGCGGGGGTGTCGCCGCTGCTGGGCTGCATGAGCATGGGAACGGTTTACATCAACATCTCTGACGACGAAAAGCTGTTTAAGCAGCTCAACTACTTCACGCCGCCGATTCTGCTGCTGTTTTTCGTCCGCTCCGGGCTGAACTTCCAGCTGGACGCTTTGGTCAACACCACGACGGCCGTGGGGACGACGCCGCTGCTGGTAATTGGCGTGGTGTACTTTGTCGTGCGCATCGTCGGCAAGTATTCGGGCGCGTGGCTCGGCTGCGAAATGGTGAAAAAGCCCAAAAAGGTCAGGAACTACCTCGGCCTTGCCCTCATTCCGCAGGCGGGCGTCGCCATCGGCCTTGCGGCCATGGGCGCCCGCACGCTGGGCGGCGAAATGGGCGTGGCGCTTGAGACGGTCATTCTGGCTTCCAGCGTGCTGTACGAGCTGGTCGGCCCGGCCTGCGCCAAGCTGTCGCTGTATTTGTCGGGGTCCTATTCCTCCAAGCTGGAGGACCTTGTGCCGGAGGCGCAGCTGCCGGAGGGCGGCGAGAAGGCAAGCCCCGTCGAGCAGCTGATCCAGCGCATTCAGATCATTCAGGCCGACCTGCAAAAGAACGCGCCTACCGAGGAAGAGGAGGCCTTTCAGGAGGCGGCCGACGAATACGACACCTATCACGGTTACAGGAGGAGGTAACAGGATGAACGACTACATCACGTCTGCACTGGGCACATGGGCGACCGAGCTGAACAGCGCCTCGGTTTTGCTGCGAATCGGGCTGTCGGTGCTGCTCGCCGCCATCGTCGGCTGCGAGCGCTCCAGCAAACGCCATTCGGCCGGCCTGCGCACCTTTATTATTGTATCGCTGGCGTCCACGACGGCGGCCATGGTCGAAATTGCCCTCGGCTCCGGCTTTATCAGCGCCGCCGTCATCCTCAGCGTCGCCACCATTTCGGGCTATTCCATCTTCTTCAGCTCCAAAAGCCGGATCAAGGGCGTGACCACCTCGGCCGGGCTGTGGTGCTGCGGCATCATCGGGCTGGCCGTCGGGCTCGGCATGTTTACCGTGGCGCTGGTTTCGTGGGTCGCGCTGCTGTGCGGGCTGTCGTGGTTCCCCGTGCTGGAAAAGTACCTCAAGGACAAGTCCAACCACTTCGAGGTGCATCTCGAGCTGAAAAACAAGGCCGACCTGCAAAACTTCACCACCACCATCCGGCGGCTGGGCATGCGGATCGACGACATTGAAATGAACCCGGCCTACCGCAACTCGGGGCTGAGCGTGTACACCGTGTCCTTCACCATCAGCAGCAGGGAGCTGAAAAAGTACAAATGCCACAGCCAGATCATCGAAGCCCTGAGCAGTCTCGATTATATTGCCTTTATTGAAGAAATCAATTAGGCAAACCGCAAAAAACACTTGACCTTGACGGGAGTTTGTGCTATGCTGAAACTACCTAACAGGGTCTTTTTTTTTTGCTGCCCCGAAAACGGGGGGCAAAAGCTGCAAGGAATCCATCACACGCGGGTCGGCCTTTCCAGGGGGAGAGCGGCGTGCGGCGGTTTTGCGCCCTGGCTTAGGGAGGCAATTAATTAAAGGAGGTGCCGAAAAATGCGCGTTAAGATTACGTTGGCGTGTACCGAATGCAAACAGCGCAACTACGACAGCATGAAAAACAAAAAGAACGACCCCGATCGCCTGGAAATGAAAAAATACTGCCGGTTCTGCAAAAAGCACACCTTGCACAAGGAGACCAAGTAACCATGAAGTCGGAAAGTGAGGTGCAGCTGAATGGCTGAACAGGACAAGAACTTGAACCAGACCCCGGCTGGAGAGAGCAAGGCGCCGGCGCCCGCCTCTTCGGACAAGCCCGCTAAAAGCGAAAAGAAAAAGGACGCCCGGCCCAACATTTTTGTCCGGGCGGCGAGGCGCGTCAAAAAGTGGTTCCGCGACCTGAAGAGCGAGGCCAAAAAGGTCGTCTGGCCGAACGGCAAGCAGGTTGTCAACAACACGCTGGTTGTCATTGTGTGCATTGTTGTCATCGGCCTTTTTGTCGCGCTGCTCGACACCGCTTTCGGCTTTATCCGCGGACTCATTATCGATTTGGTCTAAAAACCCGCCAAACAGGAGTGTATTATGTCTGATGAAGCAAAATGGTATGTAGTGCATACCTATTCAGGCTATGAGAACAAAGTGGCGGCCACCATTCAGAAAACGGTGGAAAACCGCAAGCTGGAGGACCTTTTTCTCGACATCCGCGTTCCGATGGAGACGGTGACCGAGATTCGCGACAGCGGCCCCAAAGAGGTCGAGCGCAAAATATTCCCCGGCTATGTTCTCGTCAAAATGATTATGACCGACGACAGCTGGTACGTCGTGCGCAACACGCGCGGCGTGACGAGTTTTGTCGGCCCCGGCTCCAAGCCCGTCCCCCTGACCGACGAGGAAGTGGCGGCGCTGGGCATGGAAAAACGGGAGCTTCACCTTTCGTACGAGGTGGGGGACAACGTCAAAATCATCGACGGCCCGCTGGAAGGCTTTATCGGCGTGGTCGACGAGATTCTCTTCCCGACCGAGACGGTGCGCGTCACCGTTTCCATGTTTGGCCGCGAAACCCCTGTCGAGCTCAAGTTCGGACAGGTGGCTTCACTGGAAAAATAACCGTTTTTCCGCGCGTTTACACCCAGAGCGGGTGCTCTGGGGTGGGAGGGCATTGCGCCCAATTTTACCACATTTATTCAAGGAGGTGCAACGCAAGTGGCACAGAAAGTAGTAGGACTTATTAAACTTCAGATTCCCGCGGGCAAGGCGACTCCGGCGCCCCCGGTCGGCCCCGCTCTCGGTCAGCACGGCGTTAATATCATGGCGTTCACGAAGGAATTCAACGAGCGCACCAAGAATGACGGAGACCTCATCATTCCCGTCGTCATCACCGTTTATGCAGACCGTTCCTTCTCGTTCATCACCAAGACCCCTCCTGCAGCCGTTCTGATTAAGAAGGCCTGCAAGATCAGCTCCGGCTCCGGCGTCCCCAACAAGCAGAAGGTCGCCGAGCTGTCCCGCGAGGACCTGCAGAAGATCGCCGAAATGAAAATGCCCGATCTGAATGCGGCCAGCCTGGAAAGCGCTATGAGCATGATCGCCGGCACTGCCCGCAGCATGGGCATCACCGTTCAGGAGTAAAGGTTTTGCCTGCGGCGCCAAGCGCCGCCTGGTGGGAGGATTATTCCGAAAACCACTATAAGGAGGAAATTATTCGTGCATAAGGGAAAAAAATATATCGAAAGCACAAAGCTTTTTGACCGGGCCAAGCTGTTTGATCCGGCGGAAGCCATTGAGACCATGTTGAAGACGGCCAAGGCCAAATTCGACGAAACGGTTGAAATCCACGTCAAGCTGGGCGTCGACTCCCGTCACGCCGACCAGCAGGTCCGCGGCGCGATAGTGCTGCCCAACGGCACCGGCAAGAAGATCCGCGTGCTGGTCTTTGCCAAGGGCGACAAGGCCAAGGAGGCCGAGGCCGCCGGCGCCGATTATGTCGGAGCCGAGGACATGGTCCAGCGCATCACCGGCGAAAACTTCTTCGATTACGACGTCGTTATCGCCACGCCCGACATGATGGGCCTTGTCGGCCGTCTCGGTAAGGTTCTGGGCCCCAAGGGCCTCATGCCGAACCCCAAGGCCGGCACCGTCACCCCCAACGTCGCGCAGGCCATTGCCGACAGCAAGGCCGGCCGTATCGAGTACCGTCTCGATAAGACCAACATCATCCACTGCCCGATCGGCAAGGCTTCCTTCGGCGCCGAGAAGCTTCAGGAGAACTTCGACGCTCTGATGGGCGCCATTGTCAAGGCCAAGCCGGCCGCCGCCAAGGGCCAGTATATCCGCTCCTGCGTCATCGCGACGACCATGGGCCCCGGCATCAAGGTCAACCCCGCCAAGCTGGGCAACTGATAAAAAGCCCGGTTTTTCAAAAAAACGGTTGACAGGCGCAGCGCCTGTTGATATAATAATACGCGTGTCATTCCGCAGACAGCAGGAGATTTTTTCGTAAACGGCGCGGCCGTCCTGCCGAGGGTGCTCAAAAGACTTCTTTTGTGCTTTTTCCGTGTGCCCTCACGTCTGATGCGTGAGGGCACCGTTATTTTCCGGCAATATTCCCATTCGGAGGTGAAACGCAAATGCCCAACGCAAAAGTTCTGGCTCAAAAGCAGGCCATTGTCAGTGAACTGGCCGAAAAAATGCGCTCTGCCAGCGCCGGCGTCTTTGTCGATTACAAAGGCATCAACGTCGAGGCTGACACCAAGCTGCGCGCCGAGCTGAGAAAGGCCGGTGTTGAGTATTCCGTCGTTAAGAATACCCTGACCCGGTTTGCCGCCAACGAGGTCGGTTACAGCGAGTTCGATTCCATCCTCAACGGCACCACCGCCCTGGCTCTCGGCATGGACGATCCCATCGCCCCGGCCAAGCTCATCGTTGACTTTGCCAAGAAGAATGAAAAGGTCTTTAAGATCAAGGCCGGCTTCATCGAGGGTAAAGTGGTCGATGTCGACACCATCAAGTCCATCGGCGAGCTGCCCAGCAAGGATGTGCTCCTCGCCACCGTGCTCGGCACCTTCAACGCCCCCATCGCCGCTCTGGCCCGCGCCCTCAACGCCATCGCCGAGAAGCAGGGCGCTCCTGCCGAGGCCGCTGCCGAAGCGCCGGCCGAAGCCTAATCCCCCTTACCCATTCTAAACATTTTGGAGGTAGTACAAATGGCTAGCGAAAAAGTTACTCAGATGATTGAAGAAGTGAAAGCCCTTACCGTTCTGGAGCTCTCCGAGCTGGTTAAGGCTCTGGAAGAAGAGTTCGGCGTTTCCGCCGCCGCTCCCGTCGCCATGATGGCCGCTCCCGCCGCCGGCGGCGCCGCCGCTGCCGAGGAAAAGACCGAGTTCACCCCGGTTCT
>CAKUPI010000077.1 GCA_934675045.1 uncultured Eubacteriales bacterium | reverse complement strand
GAAAGGCGCGGCTTTATGCTACGGAAAAAAGCAAAAACCGATACAAAATGTAGAATTGTATAATATCAGTACGGATTGTTTTGGATTTCCGGGCAAAAAACAAAGCACATGGCGTTTGCCATGTGCTTTGCGGGAACTGCCGTTATTTTCCGTTGTTGACGCGGATGCAGGAGACATAGTGGCCGGGCTCGGTTTCGATCAGCTGGGGAACAATGCGGCTGCACTCCTCGCAGGCCATGGGGCAGCGGGTGTGGAAGGTACAGCCGGACGGGGGATTGACCGGGCTGGGGATGTCGCCCTCCAGCGTCGGGCGCTCGTCCTCGAACTTCTTGCCGCCGATTTCGGGAATGGAGGAAAGAAGGGCCTTGGTATAAGGGTGCCGGGGGCTTTCGAAGAGGCGCTTTTTGTCACACAGCTCGACGACCTTGCCGAGGTACATGACGGCCACGCGGTCGGAAATGTACTCGACAACGCCGAGGTCGTGCGAAATGAAGAGCAGCGTCAGCTCGTACTGCTTTTTCAGCTCGACGAGCAGGTTGATGATTTGCGACTGGATGGAAACGTCGAGCGCCGAAACCGGCTCGTCACAGACGATCATCTTGGGGTTGACCGACAGGGCGCGGGCGATGCCGATGCGCTGGCGCTGGCCGCCGGAGAACTCGTGCGGATAGCGGTTCATGAAGGCCTTGTTGATGCCGCAGATTTCCATCAGCTCGACGATGCGGCGCAGCCGCGCCTCGCCGCCGGCGCAGGTTTTCATGGTGTCCATAGGCTCGGCGATGATGTCGGCGACCGTCATGCGCGGGTTGAGGCTGGCATACGGGTCCTGGAACATGATCTGCATGTCGCGGCGGACGGGGCGCATCTGCTTGTCGCTCAGGTTGGTGATGTCCTTGCCGTCAAAAAGGATGCGGCCCTCGGTGGGCTGAATCAGCTTCATGATGGTGCGGCCCAGCGTCGACTTGCCGCAGCCCGACTCGCCGACGATGCCCAGCGTCTCGCCGTACTTGGCGTGCAGGTCAACGCCGTCTACCGCCTTGACAAACTTTTTTTCGCCGCCGAACAGCTGCGAGCTTTTGACCGGGAACCACTTGCGCAGCCCCTGAACCTCTAAGATGTTTTCCGAAGCGTGGCTCATCGCTGACCCTCCCATTCCGATGTGTACTTGTGGCAGCGAACCTTGTGACCGTTCTGCTCCAAAAGCGCGGGCTCGGCTTTGCGGCACAGCTCGGTGGCGTATTCGCAGCGGGGAGCAAACAGGCAGCCCTCGTGCTTTTTGAGCAGGTTGGGCACCATGCCCTCGATCATGTAAAGCTTTTCCTGCCCCTGGCCGACGTGCGGGATGGACTTGAGCAGCGCTTCGGTGTAGGGGTGCTGCGGATTGGCAAACAGCTCGCTTTCCTCGGCCTCTTCGACGATGCGGCCGGCGTACATGACGATGATGCGGTCGGCGACCTCGGAAATAACGGCCAGGTCGTGTGTGATCAGCATGACCGACATGTTGAGCTGGCGCTTGAGCTTGTTGATGAGCTTGAGAATCTGGGCCTGCACCGTCACGTCAAGGGCGGTGGTCGGCTCGTCGCAGATGAGCAGCTGCGGGTCGCAGGCCAGCGCCATGGCGATCATGACGCGCTGGCGCATACCGCCCGAAAGCTGGTGCGGGTACTCGCCGTAGCGCTGCTCGGGCAGGGGGATGTTGACCAGCTGCAAAAGCTCGATGGTCTTTTTCCTGGCCTCCTGACGGCTGAGGCCCTTGTGAATGCGCAGCGCCTCGTCGATCTGGTTGCCGACGGTGTAAACCGGGTTCAAAGAGGTCATCGGCTCCTGGAAGATCATGGAGATCCGCTCGCCGCGGATTTTTTTCATCTCGTGCTTGCTCTTTTCCAGCAGGTTTTCGCCGTCGAAGAGGATTTTGCCCCCGACGACCTTTCCCGGCGGCGCCACAAGGTTGAGAATGGAAAAGGCGGTGACGCTCTTGCCGCAGCCCGACTCGCCGACAACGCCGAGGGTCTCGCCGCGGTCAATGGAGAAAGAAACGTGGTCGACGGCGGTCAGGAGGCCGTCGTCCAGCTTGAACTGTGTGACAAGGTCCTGTACTTCCAGTAACGTGTTGTTGCCCATGTTTCTCCCTCCTTACAGATTTTTCAGCTTGGGATCGAGCGCGTCGCGCACGCCGTCGCCCAGGGTGTTAAAGGCCAGAACAACCAGCATGATGGCAAGGCCGGGGAAGAAGCTGTAAGACACGTTCTGGCGGATGAACTTGCGGCCTTCGGAAATCATCGAGCCCCAGCTCGGTGCGGGAGGCTGCACGCCCAGACCGACAAAGGAGAGCGTCGATTCCAGCATGATGTCGCCGGGGATGTCCAGCGTGATGACGACGATGATGGTGGACAGGCAGTTGGGGATGAGGTGGCGGAAGATGATCTTCATGCTCGAAGCGCCGCTGGCGCGGGCCGCCTCGACAAACTCCTTTTCCTTCAGCTGCATAATCTGCCCGCGTATCATACGCGCAAGGCCCGTCCAGCCGATAATGCCGATGGCGATAAAGACGTTCATAATGCCGGGGCCGAGGATGAACATGACGGCGATGGCGAACAGAATGAGGGGGAAAGAGGAGAAAATCTCGATGATGCGCGAGATGAGCGAGTCCACCCAGCCGCCGAAGTAGCCGGCCAGCGAGCCGAGGATGACGGCGATAGGCACGCAGATGCCCTCGCAGACGACGCCGACAATCATGGAAATCCGGCTGCCGTAGATGACGCGCGAAAAGATGTCGCGGCCGATATCGTCGGTGCCGAACCAGTGCTCGGCCGAGGGGCCTTCGCTGATGTGGTTGGTCTGCTGCAAATAGGGGTCATACGGCGCGATCAGCGGAGCGAAAATGGCGATCAGCGCGATGAGCACCAGCACGATAAAGCTGGCGATGGCCAGTTTGTTCTTTTTCAAACGCTTCCAGGCGTCACGGTACAGAGTCGAGGCGCGTACGTCCTCACCGGACAGGCCCAGCTCTTCCATGACGCGGGCCTTTTTGCTTTTAAACGCCATACCCTTACGCCCCCTTTACAATGCGGATACGGGGATCGAGAACCCCATACAGCATATCGACAATGAGATTGATGACAACATAAACGGCCGCCGTGTACAAAACCGTGCCCTGAACAATGGGAATATCGCGCGAGGTGACGGCGGCAAAGGCGATTTTGCCCAGGCCGTGCAGCGAAAAGACCATCTCGACGACCATGGCGCCCGAAATGAGCGAACGCAGCTGCATGCCGACCAGCGTGACGATGGGAATGGCGGCGTTTTTCAAAACGTGCTTGCAGACGACGAGCGATTCGGAAACGCCCTTGGCGCGGGCGGTGCGGACGTAGTCCTGGCCGAGGGCGTCCAGCATGTTGGTGCGGATCAGACGCGAGGCCGAGGCGCCGTAGGAGACGCCGAGGCAGATGACCGGCATGATGAGCCAGCCGTCCTGCTTCATGCCGGAGATGGGCAGCCAGCCCAGCTTGAGGCCGAAGAGAATCTGCATCAGAACGGCCAGCCAGAATACGGGCACCGAAATGCCGAGCATGGCGATGAACATCAGGAAATGGTCGAGGAACTTGCCGCGGAACAGTGCGGCCAGCGTGCCGATGAGCAGGCCGAAGATGATGGAAAAGACCAGCGAGAGGGCGCCCAGCTTGAAGGTCAGCTGGAAGCCCTGATTGAGCATTTCGGTAACGGGGCGCTTCTGGAAGTACGAGGTGCCGAAATCGCCCTGCACGGCGCCGGTGACAAAGTCAAAATACTGGACGTACAAAGGCCGGTCAAGACCCAGCTCATGGCGCACGCGCTCAACCGTTTCGGCGTCGGCGCGCTTGTTGAGCATGACAAGCACGGGGTCGCCGGGGACGACGTTGAGCAAAATAAAGGTCACAAGCGTGACGCCGATGAGTACGATGACCGATTGCCAGATGCGGCTCAATAAATACTTAAGCAAACGTTCATACCCTCTTTTTTGATCGAATTGATGGAGCTGAAAGGCCGCTCCGCCTGCGGCAGAGCGGCCCCGGCCTGGTGATTGGTTCGGAAAAGGGGATTATTCTTCGGGAAATTACTCTTCGACAATATAGCCTTCGGAGAAGGACATGAGGTTATCGCGCTTGCAGAAGACATCATGCACGCGATCGGAGATCAGGTAGTAGCCGGCGGGGGCGTACAGCGGCCATTCGGCGACTTTCTCGCGGGTGAGCCAGTACTCCAGTTCGGCGTAGTACTTCTGCTTTTCGGCGGGGTCGGCGATCAGGCGGCCGGCGTCCAGCTTGGCGTCCCACTCGGGGTCGACCATGCCGTTGGAGAAGAAGTCGGCGACCGAGCTGTGGAACATGGTGTAGAGGAAGTTGTCAGGATCGATGAAGTCGGCGTACCAGTTGTTCATAAAGAACTGGACGTGGCCGGTCGAGCGCTTGTCAAACCAGCCGGCAGCATCGACCTTCTCGATTTCCATCGTGATGTTGACCTGACGGTACTGCTCCTGCAGAACCTGATAAATCTTCTCGAAGGAAGAGCCTTCGGTGACGGTGGTGGTGAAAGTGATGCCGTCGGGATAACCGGCCTCGGCCAGCAGCTCCTTGGAGCGCTCGGGGTTGTACTCGAGAGCGGGCAGGCTGTCGTCATAACCGGGGATGCCGGCGGGGAGGAAGGACTTGGCGGGGCGCATGTGGCCCTGGAAGTAGCCGTCGCACAGGCTCTGCGTGTCGGTGGCCAGGCCGACGGCCAGACGGACGCGCTGATCGTCAAAGGGCTTCATACCCTGGTTGAAGATCAGAGCGTGAATGCCGACATATTCGACAAACTGGACGTTGTCGGTGTACTCGGGGTTGTCGAGGTATCCGTCGACCAGGTCGGTGCCGACGGCACAGACGTCAATGGTGCCGGCCTCCCACTCGATGAGGGCGGTGTTGGCGTCCATGTTGATGAACTCGACGCCGGCCAGCTTGGGCACGTTGCCGTGATACTCTTCATTGCGGACCAGAACCAGCTCGTTGTTGGGGTTAAAGGACTCCATCTTGAAGGGGCCGGTGCCGATCAGAGTGTCGATGCCCCAGCGGTCGCCGGCGGCCTCGCAGGCGTCCATCGGGACGATGCCGAGGGGGGCGACGGCCAGAATGGACTGGAAGGCGGTGTAGCCGTAAGACAGCTCAATGGTGAAGTGGTAGTCGTCGATGATGGTGATCGAGTCCAGCATGTCGATCTTGCCGTTGGTCTCGCTTTTGAGCATCTCGTCGGCGCCCTTGATCATGTTGGCCATATAGCCGTTGAGGTTGCCGGAGTCGGGGTCAAAGAAGCGGGAGAAAGTGTACTGAACGTCCTTGGCGGTCAGCTCGGTGCCGTCGTGGAACTTGACTCCCTGCTTCAGCTCAAAGGTGAAAAGGGTGCCGTCCTCGGAAATCTCGGGGAAGTCGGTCAGCAGGTTGGGCTCGAGCTCAAGTGTGTACGGGTTTTTGCGCAGGAGCTGATCGAACATGCAGTCAGAAGCCTGGAAAATCTGATTGTAAGTGCTCAGCAGGGAGTTGAGGTTGCCCATGTTTGCCATGTCGAGGCCGTAGCGCACGACGTTGTCGGCAGGTTCAGCAGCCGTTCCGCCGCCCTCGGTGGGGGCGCCGTTCTGGGAGTCGTCCGGGTTTTTATTACCGGGGTCTTCCGTTCCTTTGCCGCAGGCAGCCAGCGCGAACAGCATGGACAGCGCAAGCAGCAGGGAAAGCAGTCTTTTCATTGTAGGTCCTCCTTTTTTGTCTGGCGGGCTAATGCACCGGCCAGCTTTGCCATAAAAGCAAATCTTATTTTAACACTTTCTTAAAAAACGTCAATATCTCAAGGGTTATTTCCTGAATAATGCCCAAACATACAAAAGTAAAATTGTGCATTACTTACAACTTAATGTTAAAATATTAATAAATGATAAACCCGGCTGCCGGGTGTATGGCAGCGAAAGGTGCGGCTTTATGCTGAGGAAAAAAGTAAAAGCCGATACAAAATGTAGAATAATGAAATAACAGTACGGATTGTTTTGGTTTTCCGGGCAAAAAACAAAGCACATGGCGCTTGCCATGTGCTTTGTGCGGCTTCGGGGATTATTCTTCGACGATATAGCCCTCCGAGAAGGACATGAGGTTATCGCGCTTGCAGAATACGTCGTGCACGCGGTCGGAGATCAGATAATAACCGGCGGGGGAGTACAGCGGCCATTCGGCGACTTTCTCGCGGGTGAGCCAGTACTCCAGTTCGGCGTAGTACTTCTGCTTTTCGGCGGGGTCGGCGATCAGGCGGCCGGCGTCCAGCTTGGCGTCCCACTCGGGGTCGACCCAGCCGTTGGAGAAGAACTCGGAAACCGAGCTGTGGTACAGGCCGTAGAGGAAGTTGTCAGGATCGATGAAGTCGGCGTACCAGTTGTTCATAAAGAACTGGACGTGACCGGTTGAGCGCTTGTCAAACCAACCGGCGGAGTCGACCTTTTCGATTTCCATCGTGATGTTGACCTTCTTGTACTGCTCCTGCAAAACCTGATAGATCTTCTCAAAGGAAGAGCCTTCGGTGACGGTGGTGGTGAAGGTGATGCCGTCGGGATAACCGGCCTCGGCCAGCAGCTCCTTGGAGCGCTCAGGGTTGTACTCAAGGGCGGGCAGGCTGTCGTCGTAACCGGGGATGCCGGCGGGGATGAAGGACTTGGCGGGGCGAATGTGGCCCTGGAAGTAGCCGTCGCACAGGCTCTGCGTGTCGGTGGCCAGGCCGACGGCCAGACGGACGCGCTGGTCGTCAAAGGGCTTCATGCTATGGTTGAAGTTCAGCGCGTGAATGCCGACATACTCGACAAACTGGACGTTGTCGGTGTACTCGGGGTTGTCGAGGTAGCCGTCAACCAGATCGGTGCCGACGGCACAGACGTCAATGGTGCCGGCTTCCCACTCGATGAGGGCGGTGTTGGGGTCCATGTTGATGATCTCGACGCCGGCCAGCTTGGGCACGTTGCCGTGATACTCTTCATTGCGGACCAGAACCAGCTCGTTGTTGGGGTTAAAGGACTCCATTTTGAAGGGGCCGGTGCCGATCAGAACGTCGATGCCCCAGCGGTCGCCGGCGGCCTCGCAGGCGTCCATCGGGACGATGTTGAGGGGGGCGACGGCCAGAACGGGCACGAAGGCGGTGTAGCCGTAAGCCAGCTCGATGGTGAAGTGGTAGTCGTCGATGACGGTAAACGACTCCAGCGTGTCGATCTTGCCGTTGGGCTCGCTGTTGAGCATTTCATCGGCGCCCTTGATCATGTTGGCCATATAGCCGTTGAGGTTGCCGGAGTCGGGGTCAAAGAAGCGGGAGAAGGTGTACTGAACGTCTTTGGAGGTCAGCTCGGTGCCGTCGTGGAACTTGACTCCCTGTTTCAGCTCAAAGGTGAAAAGGGTGCCGTCCTCGGAAATTTCGGGGAAGTCGGTCAGCAGGACGGGCTCGGTTTCAAGGGTAAAGGGGTTTTTGCGAAGGAGTTGATCGAATACGCAGTCGGAAGCCTCAAAAATCTGGTTGTAGGTGCTCAGCAACGTGTTGAGGTTGCCCATGCTCGCCATGTCGCGGCCATAGCGCACGACGTTGTCGGCCGGCTCGGCAGCCGTTCCGCCGCCCTCGGTGGGGGCGCCGTTCTGGGAATCATCCGGGTTTTGCTTGCCGGGGTCTTCCGTACCGTTGCCGCAGGCAGCCAGCGCGAACAGCATGGACAGCGCGAGCAGCAGGGAAAGCAGTCTTTTCATCATATTTCCTCCTTCTTTGTCTGGCAGGCGGTCATGCCGACCAGCTTTGCTGTAAAAGCAAATCTTATTTTAACACTTTCTTAAAAAACGTCAATATA
>CAKUPI010000076.1 GCA_934675045.1 uncultured Eubacteriales bacterium | reverse complement strand
GCAGCAGCCTGAGCGAGTCGACCGACTGAATAACGGCGGCGCGCCCCACCGTCTGCCGCACCTTGTTGGTCTGCAAATGCCCGATCATGTGGGCCTTTTTCGTGCCGTAGGCGCCGGCGTCGTATTTCTGACACAGTTCCTGCACGCGGTTTTCGCCGAACAGATCGATGTCGAGCCCGCACGCCAGCGCCACGGTCTCGGCGCTCTGCATTTTGCTGGCCGCACACAGCAGAATCTCTTCCGGCCTGCGGCCCGCCGTGCGCGCGGCCTGCGCAATTTTTTCGCGAATCGCCTGTACGTTTTCCCGCATGGCTTCCTGTGAAAATGCCATTTTTTACTTCACGACCTTATCTTTTTCTAAGTCTTTCCCTCCGGTAATGATCTGATCGTACATCACAAGGCCCTTTGAGGCGCTTTCGGCCGGCTTGACGAGGTAATAGCTGTCGGTCTGGTACACCCATTCCACCGGTTTGAAGCGGGCAATGCCGCCCACCAGACAGTAGACTCCCCACTGCCCGTCCTCCTGCCGCAGGGCCTCTTTGGGCACTTTGATGCCCGGATACGTGTTGTAGATGATGTCGACCTCTTCGGCTCTGGCCGTCAGGTACCCTTCTTCCATGGTGCCGCTTCGGAAAATGACCAGGGCCTGTCCGTCGCTTCCCGTCCGCACGTCGTAAACGCTGACGCGCAGTGGCTTGCTGCCGACCGAGGGAAAGCGCACCAAAACGGCGCTGCGCTCGCGCAAAACGGCGGCCTGCTCTTGGCCGACGGCCGCGGCGAAATACCATTCAAACCCCTGCACCAGCCCGCCGACCACATCTTTTTCGCTGTCCGCCTGGGCGGAAAGCGCCTGCCGGATGTCGGCAATGCTCAAAGCGGACAGGGCGGAAGGGCTCAGCATTTTGCCCAGGCCGTCATAAGCGCGGACAAAGTACCCGGCCGCCGGCGCCGCGGCCGACGATGCCCCGGTTCCGACCTGGCTCTGCCAGGATTTTTTCCGGCTTTCCAGCCCGGCAAGCTGCGCCTTGTAATCCTCGCTTGTGATGCGGTCGCCGTCGCGCCGCAGCACCAGCTGCAGCAGGTCGGCATAGTCGCCGGACAGGGCCGCGACGCTGCCCTGCTCCAGCATTTCGGTGATGTTGAGCATGCTGATGGTGATGAGCGAATCCAGCTTGACGCCGTCAGCTCCGCCCGACAGGTGGGTATAGGCATAGCGCAGGCTTTCGATTTCATGCTCGACGGCCCGCATCTCGTGATAGGCCGTCAGCGAAGCGCCGTCGTTGAAGAACATGGCGACCCGTTCGCCGTTTGCCACCTTTTCCCCGTTTTTCACAAGGTATTCCACCGTTTTGGACGAGTCCCCGAAAATCGGCTGCTCCTCGCGGATAAACACCCCTTCGCACGAGACCTTATCCTCGACGGTGACGACCGCCGCCTCGACGGTATGGATCCGGCTTTTGACCCCGTCCATCGCCTGATAGCCTATGTACACAACACACACCAGCGACAGCACCAGCACCAGAATCCGGCTTCCCCACGATTTTTTGCCCATTTTTGTCCGCGCCATACGGCGCTGCTCTCCTTTTATTCCTGCGGCAAAACGACGTTCCGCTGCGGAACGACGGTCGACACCGCGTGCTTATAGATGAAATACTGCTTTCCCTCATGGTGCAGCAGCAGGGTATAGCCGTCAAAGGCGGCCACGACGCCGCGCTGCTGAAAGCCGTTGGTCATAAAAACGGTCACCGGCGTTTTCTGCTTGCGCGCCTCGTTTAAAAAGACTTCCTGAAGCCCGAGTTTGCTTTCCATGATAATATCCCCTTTTTTCAAAAGAATTGACATTATCATTGTAACCCGGCCCGGCGCAAAAAAGCTGTCGCTTCTTCCGCGACGGCCGGGGAGGCTTCGACGGTATTATACACAATCCAGCGGATTCTGTCATCCGCCTGAAACCACGTCAGCTGCCTTTTGGCGTAATTGCGCGATTTTTGCCGGATGGCCTCCAGCGCCTCGTCCAGCGTTTTTTCGCCCTCGAAATACCCGGCAAGCTCCTTGTACCCGATGGCCTGCGCCGCCGTGCCGCGCAGCCGCCCGCTCCGCCAGAGCCGCTCCGCCTCTTCAATCAGGCCTTGCTCCGCCATCCGGCCGACGCGGCGGTTGATGCGCTCGTACAGGATTTCGCGCGGGTCGGTTTTCAGCCCCAGCATGACGGCCTCGTACCTCGGGGGCCTCTCGCGGGTGCGGCGGTTGTGCGCCGAAATGGTTTCACCCGTCAGCTCGTACACCTCGAGCGCGCGGATGATGCGCCGGCGATCGTTGGGGTGCAGGCGTTCGGCGCTTTCCGGGTCGACGGCGCGCAGGCGGCTGCACATGGCCTCGCGGCCCAGCTCCTCCCACTGCCTGTCCAGCTCCGCGCGGATGCCGGCCTCGGCCCCGCTCGCCTGAAAGCCGCTTCCCGTCAAAACGGCGTTGATGTAAAGGCCGGTGCCCCCGCACAGAATGGGCAGCTTTCCGCGCCGCAAAATGTCCTCGACGCAGCGGGCCGCCTCCTTCTCGTAGCGCGAAACCGACCAGTCATCCCCCGGCTCCGCCACATCGAGCATGTGATGCGGAATGCCGCGGCGTTCCGCCGGGGCCGGTTTGGCCGTCCCGATGTCCATGCCCCTGTAAATCTGCATGGAGTCGGCCGAAACAATTTCGCCGCCGAAACGCTCGGCCAGCGTCAGCGACAGCTCGGTTTTTCCCGAGGCCGTCGGCCCGGCGATCACTGCAATGCGTTTGTTCATACAATCCTCTTAAAGCGCTTTTCCAGTTCCCGGCGCGAAAGGTAGATGGCGACCGGCCGGCCGTGCGGGCAGTTGCGCACATCGGGCATGGTCAGCACCCTTTCGGCCAGACGCTGCAGCTCCGCCGCGTCGCTGCTTTTGCCCGCCTTGACGGCCGCCTTGCAGGCCACGCTTTTGAGAAGCTGCGCATGAATGTCGTTGTCGGCAGAGCCGGGCAGCATCAGCAGTCCGGCCATTTCGGACAAAACGGCGGCAATGTCGCCATGGTCGAGGTACATCGGCGCCTGACGGACCAGAACGGCCTGCGCGCCGATATCCTCGATGGCGAACCCGGCCTCGGTCAGCCGCTCCTGGTTGTCCAGACAGGCCGCTTTCTCCGGTCTGGACAAGACGACGGTAACCGGGTCGAGCAGAAACTGCCCGGGCTGCCCCGTCTGCCGGGCCAGCAGCTCGTTGAAAATCATCCGCTCGTGCGCGGCGTGCTTGTCGATCAGCCAGCAGCCGTCCTTTTCCTGTGCGAGAATATAGGTCGAAAACAGCTCGCCCACCACATAAACCGGCTGCTGCTCCCCCGCATCGGCCGTCAGGACCCCCGGCGCGGCGGCCCGGTCTGCGGCCGCCGCCGGCGGCTCGGCCTGCGACGAGACGGAAACGGCCAGCGGGTCGTCCGACGCGTCGACCGCCTTTTCGCCCGTGCTGCAAAGCCCTTTCATCAGGTCGCTGAGCAGGGCGGACTGCCCCTGCGCGTTGCGGTAAACGGGGCGCTCGCTGGCGGCCCGGGTAAAGCTTTGCTGGTGGCTTTCGGCAACGGTGTAGCCGGCCGAGGGCTGCCAGCGCGGCGTCTGCACGGCGCCCGCGGCGGGCGGCTCAGGTGAAAGCGCCGGGGCGGGCGGCTCGGGCGGGCGCTTTCCGGCGATGTGGTCGTCGGCCTCCAGCGCCGACAAAACCGTGTTGTACACGGCGCGGAAAACATCGCTTTCGCGTGAGAACTTGATTTCCATTTTGGCCGGGTGGACGTTGACGTCGACCATCTCGGCGCTGACCCGGATGTTGAGAAAGCAGATGGCCGAGCGCCCGTGCATCAGGCGATTTTTGTAGGCCTCGTCCAGCGCGGCCGTCAGCACCTTGGAGCGCACATAGCGCCCGTTGACAAAAAAGTTTTGCAGGTTGCGGTTGGCTCGGGTGACGGAGGGCAGCGAGACGCACCCCTCGACGGCGATATCGTGGAAGCTGCCCACCGTTGAAATCATCCCTTCGGCCATCTCGCGGCCGTAAAGGGAGTAAATGGCCGTCGTCAGCGAGCCGTCGCCCGGCGTGCTGATGGTTTCGCGCCCGTCCTTGATGAACTGAAAGGACAAATCCGGACGCGACAGCGCGGCGTGAATGACCGCCGCCTCGACATAAGCGCCCTCGGTGCTGTCCTTTTTCAAAAACTTCATGCGCGCCGGCACGTTGTAAAACAGGTCCCGCACGATAATGGTGGTGCCGGCAGGGCAGCCGGTGTCTGTAAAGTCTATTTCCTTGCCGCCCTCCAGCGTGATCTGCACGCCGCCGGTGGCAAACTTCGTGCGGGTTATCAGGTCTACCCGGGCAACGGCGGCCACAGCGGCCAGCGCCTCGCCGCGGAAGCCCAGCGTCATGATGGAGTCGAGGTCTGAGGCCGAGCGGATTTTGCTGGTGGCGTGGCGCAGAAAGGCGGTGCGGACGTCGCCCGGCTCCATGCCGCAGCCGTTGTCGGTCACGCGCAGATAGGCGACGCCTCCGTTTTTGATTTCCACGGAAATGCGATCGGCGCCCGCGTCAATGCTGTTTTCAATCAGCTCTTTGGCCACCGAGCCGGGGCGCTCGACCACCTCGCCGGCCGCTATCATATTGGCAAGCTGCGGAGACAAACGAAAGATTTTGGCCATTTCAGCACTCCTTTGCGCGGGCCGAAAGCTCATACAGCAGGCCGAGCGCCTCGATGGGCGTCAGCGTGTCTGGCTGTAAAGCTTTCAGCCTTTCCAGCAGTTCCTCGCCCGCGTACGACCCCAAAGACACCTGACTTTCCTCCTCTGCCGCCGGTTCGCGGACGTGCGGCTGCTGCGGCGTCTGCCGCTCGATGCTTTTGAGGACTTCCTTGGCGCGGCGAATGACGCTGTCCGGCAGTCCGGCCAGCTTCCCGACCTCGATGCCATAGCTGTCATTGGCGCCGCCGCGGACAATTTTCTTGATAAAGATGATTTCATCGCCGCGTTTTTTGACGACGATGTTGTAGTTTTTGACGCCGGAAACGCCGGCTTCCAGCTCGCACAGCTCGTGGTAGTGCGTGGCGAACAGCGTTTTGGCGCCCAGCTTCTTTTTGTCGGCCGCATATTCGAGCACGGCGCGGGCAATGGCCATGCCGTCAAAGGTCGAGGTGCCGCGGCCGATCTCGTCCAGAATCAGCAGGCTGCGCGACGTGGCGTGACGCAGAATATCCGCCACCTCGCTCATCTCGACCATAAAGGTCGAACGCCCCGACGACAGATCGTCAGAGGCGCCGATGCGGGTGAACACGCGGTCGCACACGCCGAGCGTGGCCGAAGCCGCCGGCACAAAGCTGCCGCACTGCGCCATGATGACAATGAGCGCCACCTGACGCATATAGGTCGACTTGCCCGCCATGTTGGGGCCGGTGACAATGGCCACGCGGTTTTCGCCGCAGTCGAGCAGCGTGTCGTTGGGGACAAACAGGCTGTCTTTGAGCATGCGCTCAACGACGGCGTGCCGCCCGTCGCGGATATCGATGCGGTCCGAGTTGTCCATTTCCGGCCTGCAATAGCCGTACTGTGCCGCCGCCTGCGCAAAAGACGCGTATACGTCCGCGCACGCAAGGGCGTGCGAGGCCTGCTGCACGCGCCCCGCCTGCGCCGCAATCTGCTCGCGAATCCGGGTGAACAGCTCGTACTCCAAAGCCGTCACACGCTCGCTGGCCGAAAGGATCTCCCCTTCCAGCTCCTTGAGCTCCTGCGTGATATAGCGCTCACAGTTGGTCAGCGTCTGCTTGCGGATGTAGCTTTCAGGGGCCTGCGAAATATAGGACTTGCTGATTTCGATATAATAGCCGAAAACCTTGTTGTAGCCCACCTTCAGCGTTTTGATGCCGGTGCGCTCGCGCTCTGTGCGCTCGATTTCGCTGACGCGGGTGGTTCCGCCGTTGAGCAGCGAGCGCAGGTGGTCGACGTCGTCGCTGAAGCCCTCGCGGATAATGCCCCCCTCGCGCACGGAAAAGGGCGGGTTTTCGGCGATGGCGGCGTCGATCAAATCGGCGATATCGCTCAAGTCGCCGATCTGCCCGGCCAGATCGCGCAGTGTTTTGGACGGGCTTGCGAGCAGCGTCTCCTTCACGGACGGCAGCAGGGAGCAGACCTGCCACAGCGCGCGCAGGTCCCGGCAATTGGCCGTGCCGTATACAATGCGGCCGATGATGCGCTCCACGTCGTACATGTCGGACAGATAGCCCTGCAGCCTGTCGCGGGTGATGGCGTCGGAAACGAGCGCGCCGACGGCATTCTGGCGCCGCTGAATGGCCGGAACGCTCAAAAGCGGCTTTTCCAGCCACTGGCGCAGCAGACGCGCGCCCATCGCGCATTTGGTGCGGTCGAGGACCCACAGCAGCGAGCCGCGCTTGTCGCCGCTCGCCAGCGACGCGGTAATTTCCAGATTTCGCCGCGCCGTCAGGTCAAGCCCCATGAACTGCCCCTGGCTGTAAATATCCAGCCGGTTGACGTGGGAAAGGTCGTTTTTCTGCGTCTCGTGCAGATAAGACAAAAGCCCGCCGACGGCGCAGGTCAGCTGACGCAGCTCAGGCGCCTGATCCAGCGCGTCGGCCGACTCCGGAAATTGCTTTTGCATGGCTTCCAGCGCGTTTTCAAAGCGAAACCGCCATTCGCCGGCCGCCTCGATATGACAGCCGAGCTTTTCCCACAAAAAAGTGTTCAGCGGCTCGTCGGAAGCCGCGGAATCGGACAAAAGCACCTCGCTGGGGGCAAATCGCCCCAGCTCGCACAGCACCTGACTGCCGGCCTCCTTCCCCTCGGCCTGCGTGGCAAACACCTCACCGGTCGACATGTCGCAGAAGCAGACGCCGCACCCGAGCGAGTCGGCGTACACCGCGCCGATGAAGTTGTTGCGGCGCTCGTCCAGCATGGAGCTTTCCATCACGGTGCCCGGCGTGATAATGCGGACCACTTCCCGGCGCACAAGGCCCTTTGCCTTGGCCGGGTCCTCCGTCTGCTCACAGATGGCCACCTTGTACCCCTTGGCAATCAGGCGGCCGATATAGGATTCGGCGCTGTGATACGGCACGCCGCACATGGGCGCGCGCTCTTCCTGCCCGCAGTCGCGCCCCGTCAGCGTCAAATCCAGCTCCTTCGACACCAGCTTGGCATCGTCAAAGAACATTTCGTAAAAATCGCCCAGACGATACATCAAAATGTAGTCGCCGTACTGATTTTTAATTTCAAAGTACTGCTTCATCATGGGGGTCAGCTCGGCCATGGTTGTCTTTCTCCCCTTTTCTATTCGGCCCGCAGGCTGGCAAACAGCGCCCAGGTCGAGGCGCGCTCAATGGTCACGTCGGCCCACCGGCCGACCTGATCCGCACTCCCCTTTAAAAGCACCAGCTGAAATCCGTCGGTCCGGGCCGTCAGGGGATAGTCTTTATCGTCAGAAAGGCCGTCAACCAAAACGCGCAGCGTGCGCCCCAGAAGCTTCTGGTTTTCTTCTTTGGAAATGCGGTTCTGCACGTCGAGCAGACGGTCGAAGCGGCGCTGCTTTTCCTCGCGCGAGGCCGGGTCCGGCATAGAGGCCGCGCGCGTGCCGCCCCGTTTGGAATAAATAAAGGTAAAGAGCGAGTGGAAACGCACCTTTTCAATCAGTTCAAGGGTCTTTTCAAAATCCTCTTCCGTTTCGCCCGGAAAGCCGACGATGATGTCGCTGGTAAAGGTGATCTCCGGCATCACCGAGCGCGCATAGTCCACCAGCCCGAGATAATGCGCGGCCGTGTAGCGCCGGTTCATCTCCCCCAAAATACGGTCGCTGCCCGACTGCACCGGCAGATGAATGCACTTGCACACCTTGTCGC
>CAKUPI010000075.1 GCA_934675045.1 uncultured Eubacteriales bacterium | reverse complement strand
GTGCAGGCAAGCGTTCGGAAAACACGGACTAGAAAACTCTCCGCGCCCCGCTCTGCTTTGCGGGCGTTTAGTCGACCAGCACGCTGGTCCACATTTGGTCATACATCGAAGCAAGATCCTGCAGGTCGTAGTAAACGTCACACTTGGCGAGGACGTCCTCGTCGGGATAGGTGGCCTGCGTCTCGGCGTCGAGCGACTCGTACACCTGCGTCTGCGGGGTCAGGTAGTTGATGAAGTCGCGGTTCATGGCGGCGATGTCCTCGCGGCACATGAAGTTGATGTATTCCATGGCCAGATCGATATTTTTGGAATCCTTGAGCACGCACATGTTGTCAAACCAGAGGTTGGTGCCCTCTTCGGGGATGACGTACTTCAGGTCGGGGTTGCCCTCGTCGGGGTCCATGACGGTGATGGCGTCGCCCGAATAGATGACGCCCATGGCGGCCTCGCCCTGAATCATTTTGTCCTTGATCTCATCGCCGGTATAGGCCAGAACCAGAGGCTTCTGCTCATAGAGCTTTTCGCGGGCCTGCTCGATTTGCGCAGGGTCGCGGGTGTTCATGTCATAGCCGAGGACAAGCAGGCCTATCATCATGCTGTCGCGCACGCTGTTCATCATGAACAGGTTCTTTTCATAGGCCGGGTCCCACAAATCGCTCCAGCTGGTGGGCGCTTCGGTTACCATGGTTTCGTTGTAGACAATGCCCACGGTGCCCCACATATAGGGGACGGAATAGAGATTGCCCGGATCGAAGTTGAGATCCATGCAGTAGGGGTTCATATACGCGAGATTGGGGATTTTTTCCTTGTCGAGGGGGGCGAGCATATCTTCTTTGATCATGCGCTCGATCATATAGTCCGAGGGCACGACGACATCGTATGTGGATTTCGAGTTTTTGATTTTGGTGTACATGTCCTCGTTCTGTTCAAAGGTGGCGTAAACGACCTTGCAGTCGAACTCCTTTTCGAACATGGCGTTGACCTCTTCATCGATGTAGTCGCCCCAGTTGTAGACGGTCAGCGTCGGCTTGTTGGAATCACCGCAGCCGGACAGCAGACCCGCCATCATGCAAAGCACACAAACCAGAGATAAACTTCTTTTCAACCCTAACATCAACCTACTTTCTTAAAATAAAAATGATTCAACCCCTGCGGGGGGATTGTCAAACAGAAACCGCACTCGCTTTACCGGCGTTCTTTCTCGCGCTTTTGCGTGTCGCGGCCCGAACGGGCGTTGACGATGAGCAAAAGGGTCAGAACGGCGACAAACATGAGGGTGGACAGCGCGTTGATTTCCGGCTTGATGCCGCGGCGCGTCATGGAGTAGATGGCGACCGACAGGGTGGAGACGTCGGCGCCGGTGGTGAAGAAGGAAATGACAAAATCGTCGATCGACATGGTGAAGGCCAGAATAAAGCCGGTGACAATGCCCGGTGCGATTTCGGGCAGCATGACCTTGAAAAAGGCGCGCAGCGGCGTGGCGCCCAGGTCGAGCGCCGCCTCAAAGGTGTGCTTGTCGAGCTGATTGAGCTTGGGCATAACCGACAAAATGACATAGGGGATATTGAAGGTGATATGCGCCAGCAGCAGCGAGATGTAACCGAGCTTGAGGCCGATAAAGGTAAAGAGCAGCAGCAGCGAAATGCCGGTGACGATGTCGGCGTTGAGCATGGGCAGCGACGTGATGCTCATCAGCAGGTTGCGCACGCGCTTTTTGGAGTAGTAAAGGCCCAGCGCGGCGGCCGTTCCGATGAGCACGGCGATGGCCGACGACACAAGCGCCACCGAAAGGGTGGTTTGCAGCGCGTCCATCAGCATGCTGTTTTTAAACAGCGACTCATACCACCGCAGCGAAAAGCCGCCCCAGTGCCCGCGCGACTTGGAGGCGTTGAAGCTGAAAACGATGAGCACAAAAATGGGCGCGTACAGGAAAAGAAAAATCAAAACGGAGTAAATCACGGAAAGGAGATGGCTTTTCTTTTTCACATCAGCACACTCCCTCCGGAATTTTCATCCTCATATTTGCGGATGACGCCCATGGTGACCAAAATGAGCACCATGAGAATGACCGACATGGCCGAGCCGAAGCCCCAGTCGTTGACCACCTTGAACTGGTTTTCGATGAGGTCGCCTATCAAGGCGTTCTGCCCGCCGCCGAGCAGGCGCGAGATGACAAAGGTGGTAACGGCCGGCATAAAGGTCATGGAAATGCCGGACACGACGCCGGACAGCGACAGCGGGAAAATGACCTTGCGGAACACGCGGCCGCGGCTGGCGCCCAAATCCTGCGCCGCTTCAATCAGGCTCTTGTCGATTTTGATGAGCACGGTGTAAATGGGCAGAATCATAAAGGGCAGGAAGTTGTAGACGTTGCCGAGCACAACGGCCCCCTGCGTGTACATGATGTCGAGCATCGGAAGCTGCGCGCCGGCGGGCAGAAAGCCGTTGAGCCAGCCGATCAGCGAATTGATGAGGCCGGTGCGCTCCAGAAGGGACATCCACGAATAGGTGCGCAGCAAAAAGTTCATCCACATGGGCAGGACGAAAAGAAAGGAAACCGTGCCGCGGACCCGGGGGGACAGCTTGGACAGGATGTAGGCCATGGGGTAGCCGAGAATCAGGCAGATGATGGTCGAAATGACAGCCAGCCTGACGCTGCGCCAGAGGACCTTTAAGTAAACCGGGTCGCTCAAGTCAAAAAAGCGGGCGTAATTGTCCATGGTCAGCGCGCCGCCGCTGTCCTGAAAGCTGTACAGCAGAATGAGCAGAATGGGGGCGACAATGAAAATCAAAGCGTAGGCCGAGTAGGGAATGAGAGCCAGTTTAATCCTCTTCATCTTCGGCCTCGGACTTTCTCATGATGTGAATGTCAAAGGGGGCGACCCTGAGACCCACAAAAGTTCCGCAAACCTCGGGAATGGTGGAGTGAACCATCCACACGATCTCCCCGGAGCGCACCGTCATTTCGTAGTGAACGCCCTTAAAGACAATGCTTTCGACAACACCCTGAACCATGCCCTCGTCGGGGGGGACCATTTTCAGGTCCTCGGGGCGGATAACGACGTCGACATTCTCGTTTTTTTCAAAGCCGACGTCGGTGCACTCAAACGTGCGGCCGGCAAAGGTGCAGACGAGGTCCTCGTTCATGATGCCGTCAAGAATGTTGCTTTCGCCGATGAAGTCGGCGACAAAGGCGTTGACGGGCTCGTTGTAAATGCCGATGGGGGTGCCGATCTGCTGGATGCGCCCGCGGTTCATGACGACGACGGTGTCGCTCATGGTCAGCGCTTCCTCCTGATCGTGCGTGACGTAGATAAAGGTGATGCCGAGCTGCGTCTGAATTTGCTTCAGCTCGGTCTGCATCTCCTTGCGCAGCTTGAGGTCCAGCGCGCCGAGCGGCTCGTCGAGCAGCAGGACGCGGGGGCGGTTGACCAGCGCGCGGGCACTGGCGATGCGCTGCGGTTCGCCGCCGGAAAGCGAGGTCACGGCGCGCTTTTCGTAGCCCGACAGGTTGACCAGCCTGAGCATGCGCGAGACGTTTTCACGGATTTCCTTTTCCGGCATTTTGCGGATGCGCAGCCCGAAGGCGATGTTTTCGAAAACATCGAGATGGGGGAACAGGGCATAGCGCTGAAACACCGTGTTGACCTGCCGCTTGTGCGGCGGAACGTCGTTGTATTTTTTTTCATCAAAATAGACCACACCCGACGTCGGCGTCTCGAACCCGCCGATAATGCGTAAAGTGGTGGTCTTGCCGCAGCCGGACGGGCCAAGCAGAGTGACAAACTCCTTGTCCCGAACCGACAGGTTAATTGATTTTAAGACTTGCTTTCCTCCGTAATCCTTGTGGACATTTTCGAGACGGATAAGGTTCTCGCTCATCTCCCAACCTCCTGAAACAAAGATTTGCCGAAGGGCACAGAACCGGGCGGTCTGCATGATTCGACAAAGTAAAATATAGCATATATCCCGCAAATGTCAATGATTTTTTGCGAAATAATCAGAACAAATCGCACGGCATTTGAAAAAACTCTGAAAATATCGGTTTTTCTGCCGTTATCTTCGCTTTCCTCCGATCGGTTTAACGGGGAAGCGATCGGAAAAAATCCAGAAAGGGCACGTCGCGCACCTCAAAGGTCCGCCCGGTCAGGTTATCAAGCGCGCCGGAGGGCGGCTGAAAGGCAAAGCGCAGACGCCAGGCGTAAAGGGCCTGGTGGGAAAAGGGCAGGCCGGCGTTGCGGCGCACCGTGCCGTATTTGGTGTCTCCGGCAAGCGGGTGGCCGATGTGCGCCATCTGCGCGCGGATCTGGTGGGTGCGGCCGGTGATGAGGGTGCACTCGACGAGCGACAGCCCGCCGCGGCTTTCCAGCACGCGGTAGCGCATTTCGGCGGTCAGCGCGCCCGGCATGGGGCGGTCGAAAACCTCGACCTGCTTTTTCTGCGTATCGCGGCGGATGAAATGCCGCAGGGTGCCGGCGGCGGGAGACGGAACGCCGTGCAGCAGGCAGAGGTAGGTCTTTTGCACCTCGTGCAGGCGGATTTTTTCGTTCATCATGCGCAGCGCCTCGGCCGTCTTGGCGGCGATGACCAGCCCGCCCGTGTTCCGGTCGATGCGGTTGCACAGGGCGGGGGCAAAGGCGTTCTCCTGCGCCGGGTCCCATTCGCCGCGGGCAAAGAGAACGGCCTTGATATTATTTATTAAGGTGTCGGCGTCCTGGCTTTCGTCCTCGTGCACCACCTGCCCGGGGCGTTTGTCGCACAAAAGGATGTTTTCGTCCTCGTAGACGATGCTCAGCCGGCCGCGCACGCGCCGCCAGCTTTCCTCGGGCGCGGGCTGCGCGAAAAACTCATCGTTGATGTAAAGCTGCAAAACGTCGCCCGCCTTCAGGCGGGTGTCCCCCTGTGCGCGGCCACCGTTGAGCTTGATGCGCTTGAGGCGGAGGTATTTCTGCATCAGCGACGGGGGCAGGGCGGGAACGGCGCGGCGCAGCACGCGATCCAGCCGCTGGCCCACATCGTTTTTGCCGATTTTTATCTCTTTCATCGAGTATTCATTCCTTTGACATTTTTCCTTGACAAACCGGGGAAAGACCCATATAATATCATTTGTATCATTGTGAGAGGACTCGGTATGAACATTCGTTTAAAGGACCTTGCGGCCTCGCCCGACGGGCGAATCTGTTTTGATTATACCATAGATTTGTCCGGTGAGGAAGTAAACTTTGAGCATCCCTTTTCCGAGCCTGTGGTCGTCAGCGGCCAGGTGAGCGACGACGCCGGCATGATTCGGCTGACAGCATCGGTTGAAACGGTCGTGCACACCCGCTGCGCCCGCTGCAACCGGCCGGTGGCGTACGGGAAAACGGTCGATGTCGATTTTGCCCTTGTCCCGGCGCTGTCCGGGGGCGAGGAGCAGGACGATGTCATTGTGGTCAGTTCGGATGACGTCGAGCTGGACGACATACTGGTGCCCGAGCTCATTTTGGATATGGAAATGGCCGTCCTGTGCGGGGAAGACTGCAAAGGGTTGTGCCCCAAATGCGGCAAAAACCTCAACGAGGGGCCGTGCGGCTGTGATACAAAGGAGATTGACCCCCGGCTGGAAGCGCTGCGTAAGCTGCTGCCGCGGGAGTAAATTGAAGTTTGTTGGCAAATAAAATGTTTCGATAGATGGAGGAGGTGTCCCAAATGGCAGTACCCAGGGGGAAAATTTCCCGGCAGCGCCGTGACAAACGTCGTTCTTCGCACTGGAAGCTCAGCCTTCCCGGCATTGTGAAATGCCCGAAGTGCGGTGAGCCCGTCCTCTCCCACAGAGCATGCAAGGCTTGCGGCACTTACAACGGCCGCGCTGTGCTGAAAGTGGAAGAAAGCAAGTAAAAAGGGCAGTAAAGATAGAGAGGGGTTTTCCTTCTCTATTTTTTCTTATCCGGGAGGATTCCCGCTCCAAAGGAGGAAGCGTCATGTCCGCCGTCATCACCGGCGTACGGCGCCGCTCGGCGGCCGAGCGCGCCGGTATCCGGGCAGGGGAGACCCTGCTCAGCGTCAACGGAAAAGCCATCCGTGACGTGCTTGATTATCAGTTTTACACCTACGATTCCATTCTCACCCTTGAGCTGGAGCGCGGCGGGGAAAAGCGGGAGCTTTCCCTGCGCAAGGACGAGGGCGAGGAACTGGGACTGGACTTTGAAAGTTATCTGATGGACACGCAGAAAAGCTGCGGCAACAAATGCATTTTCTGCTTTATCGATCAGCTGCCCCGGGGCATGCGCGGCACCCTCTATTTTAAAGACGACGACGCGCGGCTGTCCTTTCTGATGGGCAATTATATCAGCATGACCAACCTGTCCGAGGCCGACGTCGAGCGCATTATCAAAATGCGCATCTCGCCCCTCAATATTTCGGTGCACACCACCGACCCCGCGCTGCGCAGCCGGATGCTGGGCAACCGGCGCGGCGGCGAGTCGCTGCAATGCCTGCGGCGCTTTGCCGAGGCCGGATTGCAGCTTCAGTGCCAAATCGTCGTCTGCCCCGGTTGGAACGACGGCGAGCAGCTCGACAAAACGCTGCGCGACCTGGCCGGGCTTTTTCCGTCGGTCGGCTGCGTATCCGTCGTCCCGGTGGGCCTGACCCGCTACCGCGAGGGCTTGGAGCCGCTCAGGCCGGTGGGGCAAAGGGAGGCACGCGACATTCTGGCCGTTGTCGACCGCGCGCGCGCGCGCAACGAGCGCGATTTCGGCGACCCGCAGTGCTACGCCGCCGACGAGCTGTACCTGAAGGCTGGCCTTCCGCTGCCGGAGGAGGCGTATTATCTGGACTACTCGCAGCTGGAAAACGGCGTCGGGCTGATGTCGCTCTTTGAAAGCGAGCTGCGCGCCGCGCTTCAGGACGCGGAGCCCTGCCGCATCGAGCCGTTTGCCGTGGCGACGGGCCTGTCGGCCGGCCCCTTTATGCGTCGCATGATTGACTTCATCGCCGAAAAGTGCGATAATGATCTCCAGTGTCAGGTTTTTGCTGTGAAAAATGACTTTTTCGGCCCCGGAGTCGACGTCGCCGGACTGGTGACGGGGGGCGATATCATCAAACAGCTCTCGGGAAAAATACAGGCCGAGCGCCTGCTGATTCCGCAAAACATGCTGCGCCACGGGGAAACCGTCTTTTTGGACGACGTTTCGCTGCCACAGCTTGAACGCGCCCTGAACGTGCGCGTGCAGGCCGTCGAGCCGGACGGCGCGCTCTTTTTGCAGGCAGTTCTGGGAAGGAAGTGAAGCCCTTGTCAAAGCCCGTTGTTGCCATTGTGGGCCGCCCCAATGTGGGCAAATCATTGCTCTTTAATAAAATCGTGGAAAAGCGCCACGCCATTGTCGAGGACACACCCGGCGTGACGCGCGACCGCATTTACGCCGACGCCGAATGGCGTAACCGGCCCTTCACCGTCATCGACACGGGCGGCATCGAGCCGCGCGCCGACAGTGAAATCCTGCGCTTTATGCGCGAGCAGGCCTTTATCGCCATCGACCACGCCGACGTTGTCGTGCTGCTGTGCGACGTGCGCACCGGCGTGACGGCCGCCGATCAGGAAGTGGCCGCCATGCTCAAGCGGGCCAAAAAGCCCATTGTCCTGTGCGTCAACAAGCTGGACACCCCGGGCGACCCGCCGTCGGATTTTTACGAGTTTTACAACCTGGGCCTCGGCGACCCGATCGGCGTTTCGGCCATGCACAGCTATGGCCTCGGGGACCTGCTCGACGCCTGCTTTGCGCACTTCCCGCCCGAAGCCGGGGGGGAGGACGAGGAGGATAACGGCATCCGCGTCGCCGTCATCGGCAAGCCCAACGCCGGAAAAAGCTCGCTCATCAACCGCGTCACCGGCGAAGAGCGCGTCATTGTCTCCGAC
>CAKUPI010000074.1 GCA_934675045.1 uncultured Eubacteriales bacterium | reverse complement strand
CGCTCAGCCAGATGAACCACCCGGCCAGCAAAAGCAGAAAAACGCCCAAAACGCGCCTGTAAACGGGCGACGGGTGCCCGGCTATCAGGACCAGCCCACCGAAGGCGCCCAGCGCGGCGCACAGCGTCGGCAGCCAGACCAGCTTCAGCTGCACGCTGCGCCAGCGCCGTGACAAAATGGCGGCGTTGAGGCAAAGCGACATCACGGTCGCAATGGCCAGCGCCTGCTCCATCGGCAGAAACAGCGGGAGCACCGACATGACGATAATGCCGTAGCCGAAGCCGGTCACCGTCTGCACCGTGGCGCTGAAAAAGGAAAGTCCGAACAAGAAAAGATAACGCATAAAGCCCTCCGCGCGGAAATACTGCCGGGATAAACCGGCTTTTTTATTGTATGCCACGGCCGGGGGCAAGTCAATCGGCGCCTTTCCGGAACCGGGTAAATTTTTGCCCTTTACTTTTCGGCGCTTTGGCGCTAAAATAAAAAACGTATATAGGCATGCGCCGGCTGCGGCGTTTTTTCGCCCGAAAGGAAGTTGCAAAGATGAAATTTTTTACCGTTCCTTTGGTCAATCAGAGAAAAAAAAGCCTGAAGACTTTTTTCCTGGGTCAGTCGGCCGAACAGAAGCACTACCGTGCCCAGCACTGCAACGAGGACATCACCCTTTTGTGGCTTGAGGCCAGCCAGTTCGGCAAGCTGCACTGCTTCCCCTGTGTGCTCAAGGAAGGCGAGGACATGCTGGTTTTCCGCAGCGCCTCCTCCAAGCGTACGGCCGAGCTCAACGGCATGCTCATTCAGCGCTGGAACCTGTTTGTCAACCCGGAGAACATCCGTACCGACTACCACGTCGAGGAGATGAGCCGCAAGGAGTTTTACGCGCTCTTCAACGACTGCCAGCGCAAGGCCGTCGAGGATGAAGCGGCCGGAAAGACCTTCCACACCGCCGATGACGAAGAAGCGCCCGCCGAGAAAGCCGCGCCCGCCGAGGATTCCACTGCCGGGCAGCCGTAACCTGCACGTTTGTTTTCAGCCGTCTCATGCGAGGCGGCTGTTTCTTATTTTCCGGCGTCCTCCCGCTGCCGCTTTGCAGGCCCGGCCGGGTTTTCCCGCCCCTTTGCGGCGCTCCCGCGGCGAGGGCCGCGCGGCGGCCGCCGCCCTGCGCCCTTTGCCGGATATGTTACCCTTTCGTAATTGCTATTGCCTTCTCCCCGCGATATAATAAGGGTAATTGTGCCGCAATGTACCATTTTTCGCATTTTATGCACGGAGGTAACCTGTTTTGGATGAAATGAAACTCCCCGGCGCGCCGCAGGGCGGCCGGCGCGTTGCCCACACACGCAAAAAGCCCCTTATTGTGATTCTCGTCTGCCTGCTGGCCGCTGTGCTCCTTGCCGCCGGCGGCCTTCTCGGGTGGATGTATCTGTACGGCAATATATATCACGGCGTTTCGGCCGGCGGCATCGACCTGTCCGGCCTGTCGCGATCTGAGGCGCTGTCCGCGCTCGACGCGGCCTTTGCCACCATGACGCCGGGCCAAAGCCTTGACATCACGGTGGGGGAATACACCCGCACGCTCGATCTGTCCGGCGTGGGCACCCGCTATGACGCCCGCCAGACGTCGGAGGCCGCCTATCTCTACGGCCGCAGCGGCGGCTTTATGCGCCGCTTCCGCGCCGTGTGGCACGCCCTGACCGGCGGCGCCCAAATCGACCTTGCCATCGCCGTCGATCAAAACCTGCTGAACGCCGAAATCCAGCGTCTGGCCGCCGAGCTCTCGTCTGAAATGGCCGAACCTGCCTACACGCTGAAAAACGACGTTTTGACCCTTGACCGCGGCCAGACCGGCGTCTCCATCGACACCGGCGACTTTCTCGCCTTTGTGCGCGGCCGTATTCTGAGCGGCGATCTTTCCCCCGCCACCTACGAGCCTCAGGTCGAGGACCCCGACCAGCTCGACCTGCTGCTCATCCGCGACGCCATCGAGCAGCCCGTGCAGAACCCCCGCCTCGATCTGGAAAACGACCCGAGCGGCAGGACCGTCATCCCCGCGCAGCGCGGCGTTTCCCTCGATCTCGCGGGCGCGCAGAAGGTGCTGGAGCAAAGCGACGAGCGCTTTGTCGAGCTGCCCCTCATCTTCACCGAGCCGAGCATGACGACGGAGGAGTTCCAAAATGCGCTCTTCCGCGACCTGTTGGGCGAGGGCACCACCTCTTTCAACGCCAACCTTGTCGGCCGCACCACCAACGTCAAGCTGGCCTGCGACTTTATCAACGGCACCGTTTTGAATCCCGGCGACGTGTTCTCGTACAACGACACGGTCGGCCCCCGCACCTACGCCCGCGGCTTTAGGGACGCCATCGTCTATGTGGGCGCGTCGGCCGAGGACGGCGTCGGCGGGGGCATCTGCCAGGTTTCCTCCACCATCTACTACGCCATGCTGCGCGCCGATCTCGAGGTCGTCGAGCGCAAGGCGCACAGCCGCCTTGTCACCTACGTCCCTTTAGGCGAGGACGCCACCGTCGCCTGGGGCGCCGTCGATTTCCGCTTTAAAAACAACACCGATTACCCCATCCGCATCGACGTCAGCTACGGCCGTTCGTCGCTGACCGTCAAGCTGGTCGGCACCAAAACGCAGAACAAAACCGTGAAAATCGAGACCAGGGTGCTTTCCAAGACCCCCTTTGAGGTGCAGCACATCGAAAACCCCAATCTCAAGCCCGGCACCAGCAAGGTGAAATCCAACGGCTACACCGGCTATGTGACCGAATCGTACCGGGTGGTGTACGTCGACGGCGTCGAGACCTCCCGCACCTTTGAAAACAAGAGCGTCTACAAAAAATATGACAAGGTCATCGAGGACGGCCCCGCCCTTCCCGCCGTCAACCCCGACCCCGGCACGGTGACCGAACCGGGTACGGCGACCGAACCCGGCACGGCGGCCGACCCCGGCGCTGCGGCCGAGCCGGGCACGACGGCCGAGCCGGACGCCAGGCCCACCGAACCGAACGAGAGCGGCACGGCTCCCGCCGCCTGACCTTTTTTCTGAACGCTCGCCGCGAAAGGACGTGTAAACATGATGCTCAACCCCGCCAACGGCGCCGAAATCCGGCGCTTTGCCGCGCGCGTTCTGCGCCGCAACCGCGCGCAGGCCACGCTGACCGTTCTGCTCATCACCGGCATCGGCCTGCTTTTGCAGGCCTGCCTGACCCTGATCGGCGTCACCGGCGCTCCGGACGAGCCGCCCATGGTCACGCTGCTGTCCAACGTCGTCACGCTGCTGGTTTCCGCTCCGCTGCAATACGGCATGTACGAGCTTTTCACCCGCATGGTCCGCGGGCAGCGCGGCTCGATCCGCGATATTTTCCTGTGGTTTGCCGAGGGCGGCAAGCTCAAGACCTCCCTTCTCGGCTCGCTGTGGTTCGGTCTGCTGGCCTTTGTTCAGCTTCTGATCTTCCTGCTGCCGGCCGGTATTCTCTGCGGCCTGATCTTCGGCGCCTACGCCAGCGACGGCGCGATTGTCCTGCTCTTCCTTATCCTGCTCGGCGCGGCACTGCTCGCCTCGGCGCAGATTCTGCTGTACATGCCCGGCTCCTTCATGCTGGCGGAAGAGCCGGCCCGGCCCGTCACGCAGTGCTTTACCGCCGCGCGGCAGGGCATGAAGCCCTATAAGTGGAAGTTCTTCCGCTTTTATCTGGTCTATGCGGTGCAGCTTCTCGCCGTTTTGCTGCCCGCCTTCCTGCTGCTGTCCTTCCTGCCGCTGGACGCTGCCCAGCTCTATCTGCTGTTCTCGCTTCTCGCCTCGCTCGCCTCGCTGTGGATCATGCCGCGCATGTATATCGGCTCCATCTGCTATTACCGCGCCGTTTTTGCGCTGGACACCGCAGAGGAGGACGAGCCCTTTGCAATGTAGCGCCGGACGTGCTATACTAAAGATTACTGTTTTCAATACTACGAGGTGACAACCATATGAACGCAACCAAAGGCCCCTATTATCTCAGCACCGCCATCGCCTACACGTCGGGCAAGCCCCATATCGGCAACACCTATGAAATTGTTCTGGCCGACGCCATCTGCCGCTTCAAGCGCGCCGTCGGCTACGACGTCTATTTCCAGACCGGCACCGACGAGCACGGCCAGAAGATTCAGGAAAAGGCCGAGGCTCTCGGCATGACCCCGCAGCAGTTTGTCGATGATGTGGCCGCTGAAATCAAGCGCATCTGGGACATTATGAACACCTCCTACGACCGCTTTATCCGCACGACCGACAAGGACCATGAGCGCAAGGTGCAGGAAATCTTCAAAAAGCTCTACGAACAGGGCGACATTTACAAAGGCCACTACGAGGGCTGGTACTGCACCCCCTGCGAAAGCTTCTGGACCGAAAGCCAGCTGGTCGACGGCAAATGCCCTGACTGCGGCCGCGAGGTCAAGCTCGCCAAGGAGGAAGCCTACTTCTTCAGGCTTTCCAAATACGCCGGCCGGCTGATCGAGTACATCGAAAGCCACCCCCGCTTCATCCAGCCCGAGGCGCGCAAAAACGAGATGATCAACAACTTCTTAAAGCCCGGCCTTCAGGACCTGTGCGTTTCGCGCACCAGCTTCACCTGGGGCATCCCCGTCGACTTCGACCCGGGCCACGTCGTCTATGTCTGGATCGACGCGCTGTCCAACTATATCACCTTCCCCGGCTACGAGGTCAGCGGCGACCATGGCGAGCAGTACAAAAAGTACTGGCCGGCCGACGTGCACCTCATCGGCAAGGACATTCTGCGCTTTCACACCCTGTACTGGCCCATCATGCTGATGGCGCTGGGCGAGCCGCTGCCCAAGCAGGTTTTTGGCCACCCGTGGCTGCTGGTCGGCGACGGCAAAATGAGCAAATCCAAGGGCAACGTCATCTACGCCGACGACCTGGCCGAGCTTTTCTCGGTCGACGCCGTGCGCTACTACCTGCTGCACGAAATGCCCTTTGCCAGCGACGGCACGCTGACCAACGAGCTTTTGATCGAGCGCATCAATTCCGACCTGGCCAACATTCTCGGAAATCTGGTCAACCGCACCGTCACCATGTGCCACAAGTACTCCGGCGGCCTGCTGTCCGACCACCGCAAGGCCGAGCCGGTCGACGACGAACTCATCGGGCTCTGCCTCAAAACCCCGGCCGCCGTCGAAAGCAAAATGGATGAGCTGCGCGTGGCCGACGCGCTGAGCGAAATTTTCACCCTGCTGCGCCGTGCCAACAAGTATATCGACGAGACGCTGCCGTGGGTGCTCGGCAAGGACCCCGCGCAGAAGGAGCGCCTTGACACGGTGCTTTACAACCTGCTCGAGACCATCCGCTTCGGCGCCACCATGCTCGCCCCCTTCCTGCCCGAAACGGCGGAGCGCATTTTCCGCCAGCTGGGCATTTCCCCCAGCGGCTGGGACAGCCTGCAAGCCTTCGGCGGTCTGCCCGCCGGCCATACCATCGGCCAGGCCGAAATCCTCTTCGCCCGCCTCGACATGGCCAAAAAACTGGAGGAAATCGAGGCCTTTTACGCCGCCAAGTACCCGCCCGCGGTCCCCGCGCTCGAAGTCGAGCCGCAGAGTGCCGAGACGGTGGATTTTGACACCTTCTGCCGCAGCGATTTCCGCGCCGTCAAGGTCAAGGCCTGCGAGGCCGTCAAAAAGTCGGACAAGCTGCTGCGCTTCACGCTGGACGACGGAACGGGTACCGACCGCCAGATTCTCTCCGGCGTCGCCAAGTGGTACAGGCCCGAGGAGCTGACCGGCAAAACGCTGGTCGCCATTGTCAACCTTCCCCCGCGCAAGATGATGGGCCTGCAAAGCTGCGGCATGCTGATTTCCGCCGTGCACCGGGAAAAGGGTGAGGAAAAGCTCAACCTCGTCATGCTGTCCGACGCCATTCCCGCCGGCGCCAAGCTTTGCTGATATGAAGCTGTTTGACACCCACGCCCATTACGAAAACAGCCGCTTCGACGCCGACCGCGGCGCGGTGCTCGCCTCTCTCCCCGGAAAGGGCGTCGCCCTGGTCGCCAACATCGGCTCGGACATGGAAAGCTCGCGGCAGAGCGCGGCGCTGGCCGAGCAATACCCCTTTATCTGGGCTGCCGTAGGCGTTCACCCTCACGACGCCAAGAGCTTTGCGCCAGGGGACCTCGACGAGCTTTCCGGCCTGCTCGCCCGTCCCCGCGTGCGCGCACTGGGCGAAATCGGGCTGGATTACCACTACGATTTTTCCGAGCGCGACGTCCAGCGGCGCGTCTTTGCCCAGCAGATGGACCTGGCCCGGGCGCTCGGCGTCCCCGTCGTCATCCACGAGCGCGAGGCCTGCGCCGACACGCTGGAGATTCTGCGCCAGTTCCCCACCGTGCGCGGGGTGTGCCACTGCTTTTCCGGCAGCGTCGAAACGGCGCGCGAGCTGTGCCGGATGGGGTATATGATTTCCTTCACCGGGAACATCACCTTCAAAAACGCGCGCCGCTCGCACGAGGTCATCGCCTATCTGCCCGACGAGTGCATCATGCTCGAGACCGACTGCCCCTATATGGCCCCCGAGCCCTTCCGCGGCCGTCGGTGCGATTCGGGGTACCTGTACCGCACCTGCGAAACGGCGGCTGCGCTGCGCGGCGTCACGCCCGAGCGGCTGGCCGAAATCACCCTGCAAAACGGCAAGCGCTTTTACGGAATCGAATAACGCTGTCAGGACCGGAGATTTTCACATTGCTGAGAATCTCCGGTCTTTTTGCACAAAAAACGAGGGCTAACTTTGTCTATTCAGCCTATTTACATTCTGCTATCAAGTTAGTATAATAAAGTTACAAACAGAAACCCATTCGCAGAAATAAAAAAGAAAGGGGTGAGTCCAATGAAGGAGAAAATGTGACGCAGGCTTTCTGTCGGTAAGTCTCACTTCACAGCGTTGGTTCACAAACGTCGTGTAAGCTGTTTACCGTAATGGATTAAAACAAACCGTAATGGAACAACTTTAAACCGTTACTCCCGGCGCTGCGTGTGCTGTGCGCGGCAAAGGGTTTGGCCTTATAAGGCTGATATATTGATAGAATCCTGCGTCTGCTATCGGACTTTCGGCAATCTCTTTTGCAAAAAGCATTTTGTACTATCCCAACCAGAAGCCAATTTGTCGGATGTGTCTTCCGAAGGGCTTACCGCCTATATGGCAGCCGGGTTATGGCGAAATGTGCAGAAGAAAATCGGTTGCCAATAGAGCTTAAGCCAGTTTGTATCCGGCAAAAAATGTTGTGCACTTAAGCCTCTCAAAATTGGATATTTGTCTTTACGTACACTGTATGCAAAACCAGTTGTTTTAGACGGCTCCCGATTTGGGAGCCGTCTTTTTCAGCCCCATCCCTGTGTACTGTGGTGTGGGGGACGCCGCTTTCGGTTGCGCCTCGTTGTACTGCGGTATGGGGCACGTCTTTTGTCTGCCGAAACGCGCACTCAGCGAGCGGTTCAGCAACGGCTCTGCCGATGCGGAAACAGAAAACTCCCTCTGTTCGCGCAGCACTGCGGTCCGTCCGCGGAAACCCGCAAAAAAAGAGAATATTCAAGCATGAATGACCGTTTTCCGTTGGAAGCAAAGGTCGCAACGGCAAACATTCCACAGGAAAAAGGCCGGATACCGGGAAACTCCGTTATGCGCGGGAAATGGACAGACAGCTTGTGCCGGCGCAGGCAGGACAGCTTATGCAAATGTCGGGCCGTACCCGCGCCGCATAAGGCGCAGTTGACAACACGGGGCTTCGCCCGCATAAGAAATGTCCCGGTAAAGCCGGGGGTCGTAAAACAGTTTCAGTCCCGGCAGTCATGTCTGCCGGGACTTTTCTTGCATAGATTGAAGCCGCATGATGCAATGAACCAGATCGATAAAGCCCGATTTGTTAAACGGATGAAGGGTGCACTTCTATGCACCTTTGGGCGTACCATGCGGGCATCCCTTGCCT
>CAKUPI010000073.1 GCA_934675045.1 uncultured Eubacteriales bacterium | reverse complement strand
TGATGCGGCGCCTTCATCGCCGTCGACGGCAGCTCCAGCCCCCGCTCCTTCAGGCGGCGCTGCAGCACGCGGGACATGTTCTCTTCGTTGGCGCAGACGGGAACGCGGCTGTCAATCACGCCGCGCAGGCCGGTCAGGCCGTACTCGAAAATGCCGATGTTGAGGGTCAGCGCGCCGGAAATCTCGTCGCTCTGCGCGACGCCGGCCGCTTTGCCCGCGCCGTCGGCATGGGGGAAGAGCTCGGCGACGGCCTTCAGCCGTTCGAGGCCCTCGCAGGGGGCCAGCGGCAGCGCGCACAGCATCTCCGCCAGCGCCAGCGCGGCGTTGTTGCCCTTTTCCGGCGTGGAGGCGTGCGCGCCCTCGCCCAAAACATCAACCTTCACGCCCTGCTCCGTCTGGCTGACGGTAAAGCGCGCGCCGGTTTTCTCTTCAAAGGCGCGGCCGGCCTTTTCGACCTCGGCGGCCGGCAGGCCCTCGATCAACGCCTCGGCGTCGCGCGGAACGACGTTGGAGGTGTGTCCGCCCCTGGCGTACACAATGCGCGGCAGCGCGGCGCTCTCCGTCCACTGCGCGGTAAAGGTGCCGCCGAAGCTGCCCTTTTCCACATTGCAGACCGGGTATTTCGCATCGGGCGAAAAGCTGTAACGCGGCGCTTTTTCGCGCGCGAAATAGTACTTGAGGTCGGACGATCCGCGTTCTTCGTCGGTGCCGAGCAGCAGCCGGACGTTGCGGCCGAGCGTGACGCCCAGCTCGCGCAGGGCCCGCATGGCGTACAGCGCCGCGACCGCCGGGCCCTTGTCGTCCGCCGAGCCGCGGGCGTACAGCTTTCCGTCGACCACCTTGGGCTCATACGGCTCTGTGACCGACCAGCCGGTCCCTTCGGGCACCACGTCCAGATGGGCCAGAATCAAAAGCTCGGTTTCCCTGTCGTTGTAGTCGACCGTTCCGACGTAGTTTTCGTAGTTGCGGGTGGAAAAGCCCATGTCCCCCGCCATTTTCAGCGCCTCGGCCAGCACCTCGGCGGGTCCTTCGCCATAGGGCAGCCCCTCGCTGCTTTCCCCGCGCACACTGCGGATGCGGCAAAGGCGCATGATGTCCTGTACCATTTCCTCGCGGTGCTCCGCAAACCACTGATCGATCTTTTTCTGCATTGCCCTTATTCTCCTTTACTGTTTTCTTTCGGTTCAAGACCCGTCAAATCAAAATCGGGCGTGTAGACGGCGCTGGCCGACGAACGGTCCTGGCAGTATCCCTCAAAGCCCAGCTCCTGCACGCGTTCGAGCACCTTGCGGTATTCGAAGGTGGTGACGCGCCGCCTCAGCTCGGGGAAATCGCCGCGCACAAAGGCGGGGGTGTACTGGTTCATCAGGCTGACCAGCACCTGTCCGCCCGGGAAGGCCCCGGCCAGCCACTCGAACACGGCGACGGAGTCGCGCCAGCCGCCGGGCAGCACCAGATGGCGCACCAGCGTCCCCTTTTGCAAAATGCCGTCCGCCGCCAGCCGGGGCGCGCCGGTCTGGCGGACCATTTCGCCCAGCGCCCGCGACGCCTGCGCAAAATAGTCGGGCGCCGCGGAATAGCGCGCCGAAAGGGCGGCGCTTTTGTACTTGAGGTCGGGCAGGTAAACGTCGACAAGGCCGTCCAGCCTGCGCAGCGTCTCGACCCGCTCGTACCCGCCGGTGTTGTAAACGACGGGCAGGCGCAGCCGGGGCCGCACCGCCTCCAGTGCCGCAGCGATCTGCCCCGCAAAGGGGGTGGGGCTGATGAGCGACAGGCTCTGCGCCCCCTCATCCTGCAAGGCGAGGAAGATTTCCTCCAGCCGCTTGGGCGCAAGCTCCCGCCCGAAGCCCTCGGCGCTCAGCGCGCCGTTTTGGCAAAAGCAGCAGCGCAGCGTACAGCCGGAGAAAAAAACCGCCCCCGTTCCGCGCTCGCCGCTGATGCACGGCTCCTCCCACCGGTGAAGCGCCGCCCGCGCCGCGCGGACCTGCGCCCCCATGCCGCAAAAGCCCTTTTCCGTTCGGCGGTCGACGCCGCACTGCCGCGGGCACAGGGTGCAGTGCCGCAGCAGCTCCTCGGTCTCGTCCATCGCAGCGCCAACCTCTCCCGCGGCCTGCGCCGCGCCCGTTTTCCGCCGGCGGCAGAAACCGCCGGCCGTTGGGGATATTATATCACAGTTCTTTTGGGATTGCCAAAAAAAACGTGCAAGCGTATAATAAAAACAGTTTTTACGGCCCGGCCGGCAGCCTCTTTGGGGCGGCCCGTCCGCTTTGAATCTCACACGGAAAGGGTTTTTTCTGATGAAATACGGATTTGTCCGCATGGCCGCCTGCACGCCCGAGCTGCGCGTGGCCGACTGCGATTTCAACACCGCTTCCATTCTCAGCGCCATGAAAAGCGCCGGCGAGCAGGGGGTTTCCGTGCTCGTCATGCCCGAGCTGTGCATTACCGGCTGCACCTGCGGCGACCTCTTCTGGCAGGAGCCGCTGCTGCGCGCCGCCGAGGAGAGCCTGCTGCGCATCGCCTCCGCCACCCGCGGCTTTCCGCTGGCCGCCGTCGTCGGTCTCCCTCTGCGCCGCGGCGGTGCGCTTTACGACTGCGCCGCCGTGCTGTGCGGGGGGCGGATTTTGGGCGTTGTGCCGAAAAGCCACGTTTCGCGCTGCGGCGAAACGGCCGGGTGGCGGCATTTCTCCCCCGCCCCCGCCGGGCTGTCCGAGATTGAGATAGGGGGCGTCAGCCTCCCCTTCGGAACCGACCTGCTCTTTTGCTGCCGCGACCTGCCCGAGCTGAAGCTCGCGGTGGAAATCGGCGAGGACGCAGCCTGCGCCTGCCCGCCCTCTGTGCGGCACGCGGCGGCCGGAGCCTCGGTCATTGCCGCCTGTACGGCCTTCAGCGAAGCCGTCGGCAACGCCGGTTTTTACCGCCAGCTCATCACCGCCCAGTCGTCCAGACTGGTGTGCGGCTATGTCTGCGCCAACGCCGGTCCGGGCGAAAGCACGACCGACTTCGTCTTTTCCGGCCGCCGGCTCATCGCCGAAAACGGCGCCGTTCTGGCCGAAACCCGGCCCTTCTCTGACGCGCCGGCCGTGGCCGAAATCGACGTGCAGAAGCTGCTGTCCGAGCGCCGCCGTCTGGGCGCCGGCGCGCCGGAAGGGCGGCATCTTGCCCTCCCCTTTGAAATCGGGCTGCGCGAGCAGCGCCTGACCCGCCCGCTCTCTGCGCACCCCTTTATTCCCGCCGACGGCGCGCAGCGCGCCGCGCGCTGCCGCGAAATCCTGATCCTTCAGGTGCAGAGCCTGAAAAAGCGGCTCGCCCATTCGCGGGCCAAAACGGCCGTCATCGGCATTTCGGGCGGGCTTGACTCCTGCCTTGCGCTGCTCGTCGCCGCCGGGGCCATCGACGCCCTCGGCCAGCCGCGGCGCGACGTCGTCGCCATCACCATGCCCTGCTTCGGCACGACGGCGCGCACCAAAAGCAACGCCGAAGAGCTGTGCCGTCTGCTGGGCGTCACCCTGCGCTGCATCGACATTTCGGCCTCGGTGCGCCAGCACTTCAAAGACATCGGCCACGACGAGGGCGACCACAGCGTCACCTACGAAAACGCGCAGGCGCGGCAGCGGACGCTCGTGCTGATGGACGCCGCCAACCAGACGGGCGGCATGGTGGTAGGCACCGGCGATTTGTCCGAGCTGGCGCTCGGCTGGGCCACCTATAACGGCGACCACATGTCCATGTACGGCGTCAACGCCGGCGTGCCCAAAACGCTGATACGGCACATTGTCGCCACCGTCGCCGAAGACTGCGATGCCGATCTGCGCCGCGTGCTGCTCGACATTCTCGACACGCCGGTCAGCCCCGAGCTGCTGCCGGCCGACGGCGGCGATATCGCGCAGAAAACCGAGGATCTGGTCGGGCCTTACGAGCTTCACGACTTTTTCCTGTATTATATTGTCCGCTGGGGCTTTTCGCCGGCCAAGGTCTTTTATCTGGCGCAGACCGCCTTTGGCGAAGGCTATTCCCGCGAGACGCTGCTGCACTGGCTGCGCAATTTCTACCGCCGCTTTTTTGCCCAGCAGTTCAAGCGCTCCTGCCTGCCCGACGGACCCAAGGTCGGCTCGGTCTGCTTCTCGCCGCGCGGCGGCTGGATGATGCCCAGCGACGCCTGCGCCGGCCTGTGGCAAAAAGAGCTGGACGCCCTGCGCTGAGGGGGTGCGGCCATGAAACTGATTTCCTGGAACGTCAACGGCCTGCGCGCCTGCATCCAAAAGGGCTTTTACGAGTTTCTGCAAAGCGCCGCCCCCGACTGCCTCTGCCTGCAGGAGACCAAAATGCAGCCCGGTCAGGCCGACGTGCAGACGCCCGGCTACCGGCAGTACTGGAACCCGGCCGAGCGCAAGGGCTATTCGGGCACAGCCCTTTTTACGCGGCAGGAGCCGCTGTCGGTCGTCTTTGAAATGGACTCCCCGCTCCACACCGGCGAAGGCCGCGTCATCACCGCCGAATACCGGGATTTTTATCTGGTCACCGCGTACAGCCCCAACGCGCAGGAGGGGCTGAAGCGCCTGCCCTACCGCATGGAGTGGGAGGACGCCTTCCGCGCCTGGCTGACCGCCCTCGACGAAAAAAAGCCGGTCGTCGTGTGCGGCGACCTCAACGTCGCCCATGCGGAAATCGACCTGAAAAACCCCAAGACCAACCGGGGCAGCGCCGGTTTTTCCGACGAGGAGCGCGCCAAAATGACCGAGCTTTTGTCCGCCGGCTTTACCGACTCCTTCCGCTATCTCTACCCCGACGCCACGGGCGCCTATTCGTGGTGGAGCTACCGCTACAACGCCCGCAAAAACAACGCCGGGTGGCGCATCGATTATTTTCTCGTCTCTGACCGGCTGCGCGGGCACATCCGCTCGGCCGCCATTTTAAACGATGTGTACGGCAGCGATCACTGCCCTGTCCTGCTTGAGCTTGCACTGTAAAAACGGTCCAAACGCACCGGCCGCAGCCCTTTCAAAAGGGCCGCGGCCTTTTTTTCATTGCGGCGGCAAAGCCTTTTCCAGCGGCTTTTCCAGCCCGTCCGCCAGCATCATCCGGACGATGTGCTCGCGCGCGCCCGTCATGTAGCGCGTCACCTGCGACGTATCACGGTACTGCGACACCAGCGCGTACCCCGAGCGAAGCACCGTCAGCGCGCCCAGACCGTCCTCCAGCGTGTCGGCGCGCACAATCCCCGCCGCGCAGTAACGCTGCAGGGCGGCGCGCAGAAACGCGCAGTGCTCCTCCTGCTTTTTGGACAGATAGTGCCTGACCTGCGGCTCGACGTCCACCTGCCCCTGCAGGTAGGTAATGATCTTTTGAAAGGCCCGGTTCTGCTGGCCGGCGAGAAACAGCTCAAAGTCGACCAGCTGCAGCAGCGCGCACACCGCCTCGGCCCGGCACTGCGGCACCGAGCAGTAGACGGCGGGCAGGCCGCGCCGCTCGTTGTCGTACAGATAGGTGTGAAAGCGCATGAGCATATCGGTTTTGCCGTTGAAATAGTAGTTGATGGTGTTGGGGTGCAGGTCCGACGCTCTGGCAATATTGGCGACGGTCAGACTGTCTACCCCACCGGCTTCCAGAATATCACACATTGCATGAAAAACCGCTACATAGCGCTGTTCCCTCACATCAAGTCCTCTCTTTCCCCCTCATCGAATTGGGCAGATTCCCCGCTGCTCAATTGCGGCATTTCTTGTCTTATTGCACAAAAAGCACACAATCTGTTTCTTTCTATCATAGTCATTTTGTGCAAAAAGTCAATACTTTTGTGGTTGATAACGAAAGCTTTCTCTCATAGAATAGGCGTATCAGTTATTTCCACCAGCGGCAGTGACCGAACACTTATCTGTATACGGGGAGGGAGTTATGTACAAGTATATCATCAAACGGCTGCTTCTGCTCATCCCGACTCTGTTCGGAGTCGTGCTGATCGTCTTCACCATCCTTGCGCTGCTTCCCGGCGACCCGGGGCGCCTGATTTTGGGCGTCGAGGCCAAGCAGGAGGCAGTCGACCAGTTCAACGCAGACCTCGGGCTGAACCGCCCCTTTGCCGTCCGCTTTTTTGATTATCTGACAAAAATCATCACCCGCTTCGATTTCGGCGAATCCTACCGCACCGGCCAACCCGTTGTCAACGACATTTTGCAGCGTGTTCCCAAGACCGTCACGCTGGCCTCGCTCAGCGTCATCGCGGTCGTCATTCTGGGCGTTCCGCTCGGCATTCTGTCCGCCGTCAAGCGTTCGACCATCGTAGACGCCTCCATCACAGTCTACGCCATGTTCCTGGCCGCCATTCCCTCTTTCTGGCTGGGCCTGATGCTTTTGTATCTGTTCAGCCTGGTTCTCGGGTGGCTGCCCAGCTACGGCGCGGAAACGCCGATACACTTTATCCTTCCTGTGGCGACGCTGTCCGTCCCCGGCTCCTCGGGCTTTATCCGGCTCACCCGCGTGACCATGCTCGAGGTGGTCAACCAGGAGTACATCAAAACGGCGCGGGCCAAGGGCGCGCCCGAGGCTATCGTCATCTGGAAGCACGCCTTTAAAAACGCCGTGCTGCCCCTCATCAACGGCACCGGCCTCACCTTCAGCGCACTGCTGGGCGGCACCGTCATCATCGAAAACATCTTTTCCATCATGGGCATCGGCAAGCTGGTCGTCACCGCCATTCAGCAGCGCGACATTCCCATCGTCATGGGCTGCTCCATTTTCCTTGCGGCCATCTTCATGATCATCGTGCTCATCATCGACCTGCTGTACGCCTTTGTCGACCCGCGTATCCGGGCCAAGTTTTCACAATAAGGAGGAAAGAGCCATGACAAACGGCACCGCCAATGCCACACGCGCGCAGCTGAACAGCAAGCTGCCCAAGAAACAGAGCCAGCTGCGTGAGTTCTGGCTCGCTTTCCGACAGAATAAGCCGGCCCTCGTCGGTCTGTTCGTCGTAATTCTGCTTTTCATCATTGCTTTTTCCGCCGACGCCATCGTCCCCTATGAAGTGGCCATCAAGGCCGACATTCCCCGCAAGCTGACCCCGCCCAACTCCGAGCATCTTCTCGGCACCGACCACCTCGGGCGCGACGTGCTGGCCCGCCTGCTGCACGGCGCAAGCGTCTCGCTGACGATGGGCTTTATTCCGACCCTTGTCTCGCTGTTCTTCGGCATGCTGTTCGGCGCGCTGGCCGCTTACTTCGGCGGCTGGGTTGAAAACCTCATCATGCGCCTGTGCGACGTCTTTGCCTGTATTCCGGGGCTTCTGCTGTCGCTGACCTTTGTGGCCGTTCTCGGCCCCGGCCTGACCAACATGCTCATCGCCATCACCATTTCGAGCATACCGGGCCGTACCCGCTTTGTCCGCGCCGTCATTTTGAACATTGTCGAGCTGGAGTACATCGAGGCCGGCCGCGCCTGCGGCACCAGCAGCCTGAAGATCATCTTCAAGCACGTGCTTCCCAACGCCGTCGGCCCGCTGGTCCTCAGCGCCGCCACCAGCATCGCCGGCATGATCATGACGGGCGCCGGCCTCAGCTTCCTCGGCCTCGGCATTCAGCCCCCCAACCCGGAATGGGGCTATATGCTGGCCGAATCGCGTGAGAATATGCGCCGCGCTCCCTTCCTGATGATGGCGCCCGGCATTGCCATTCTCGTTTCCATTCTTTCCTTTAACCTCGTGGGCGACGGCCTGCGCGACGCGCTGGACCCCAAGCTCCGGCGCTGACGCGACGTGCCGAAGCCCAAGGCTCAGGCAATAAACAAGACGTATCCATCCCATCACAAAGGAGGCCTACACATGAAAAAGCGGCTCGCCCTGTTCCTGTCCCTGCTGATGCTGCTCGCCGTGTTCACCGGTTGCGGCAGCAAGGATACCGGCACTCCCGATTCCCAAAACGGCGGTTCCCAAAGCGGAACAACCCCCTCGGGCAAACAGACGGATGACAAAAAGCCCTCCCGTGATACGCTGCGCATGGC
>CAKUPI010000072.1 GCA_934675045.1 uncultured Eubacteriales bacterium | reverse complement strand
GGTCAAGCTGCGCATCATCGCCGGCCTTTATCCGGTGGGGACGCGCCTGCCGTCGGTGCGGGAGCTGGCTGCCGAGGCGGCCGTAAACCCCAACACCATGCAGCGGGCGCTGTCCGAGCTGGAGCGGGAGGGCCTTTTATATTCCGAGCGCACCAGCGGGCGGTTTGTCACCGAGGACGGCGCGCGGATCGCCAAGATCAAAGAGGAGCTGGCGCAGGAGGTCATCGACGACTTTTTTGCCCGCATGGAGCGGCTGGGCTATGTGCGCTCTGCCGCGCGGCAGCTGATTATCAACACGGAGGTGCAAAGCAATGAATGAATTGTTGGTATGCAGGGGGCTGGTGAAAAGCTACGGGGCCAAGCTGGCGCTCAATCACATCGACCTGTCGCTGCCGCGCGGGAAGATTGTCGGGCTGCTCGGCCCCAACGGAAGCGGAAAGACCACCCTTATTAAGCTGACGGCGGGGATTTTGACGCCGACGGGCGGCGAGCTTTTGATCGACGGCCGCGCGCCCGGCGCAGACACCAAGGCGGCGGTTTCCTACCTGCCCGAGCGCAGCTATCTGAACGACTGGATGTCGGCGGGGGAAATCATTGACATGTTCCGCGACTTTTACACCGATTTCGACCCCAACAAGGCCTACGACATGCTCGACAGGCTGGGCGTCAGCCGCCGCGACAAGCTGAAAACCATGTCCAAGGGCACCAAGGAAAAGGTGCAGCTCATTCTGGTGATGAGCCGCAATGCCGAGCTGTATCTGCTCGACGAGCCCATCGGCGGCGTCGACCCGGCGGCGCGCGACTACATTCTCAGCACCATTATCGGCAATTACGCCGAAAACAGCACCGTGGTCATTTCGACCCACCTGATAGCCGACGTCGAAAAGGTGCTCGACGAGGCCGTCTTTATCTCGGCGGGGAAAATTGTGCTGCACTCGTCGGTCGACGACATCCGCGAAAAAGAGGGAAAGAGCGTCGACGCGCTCTTCAGGGAGGTATTCAAATGCTGAGCAAGCTGCTTAAGTACGAGGTGAAGGCGACGTCGCGGGCCTTTCTTCCGCTCTTCGGGGTGCTGCTTTTATTCACCGCCATCAACAAAATCTTTTTCCTTCTCAACCCCAGCGATTTTTCCCTTCCGCAGGGCATTGTCATGACCGTTTACATCATCACGCTGGTGGGCATCGCCGTCATGACCCTGCTCATCACCATCCAGCGGTTTTACAAAAACCTGCTGGGGGACGAGGGCTACCTGATGTTTACCCTGCCGGTGCGGCCGTGGCAGCTCATTGCCAGCAAGCTGATGGTTTCGGGGCTGTGGAGCGTTGTCAGCGCCGCGGTCGCCGTGCTCAGCATTCTGGTCATGACCATCGACGACCTGCGCTCGCTTTTCGAGGCGTGCCGGAGCATGTCCGACATTCTCGAGAGCGTGCTCGGCATCCCCTCCGCCGCCTTCCTTGCCGAGCTGCTGCTGGCCATGCTGGGCAGCCTGGCCTCCGGCATCATGGTGGTTTACCTGTCCATCGCGCTGGGGCACCAGCTGAACAGCAAAAAGCTGCTGGGCAGCTTCGGCGCCTTCCTCGCCGTGACGACGGCCATCCAGTCGGTGACCACCCTGCTTATCTGGCTGTTCGGCAAGCTGTCGGAGCACACCGGCGTGTTTGACTGGCTCATGGACCTCGGCGCCTCTGCGCTGACCCATTTGGGCATGTGGACGACCATTTTGTACGAGGCCGTCATCATCGCCGTGTGCTTTGCGCTGACAAATTGGCTTTTGAACAAAAAACTCAACCTCGAATAAGCGCGGCCCCGCCCTTTGGGCCGGGAAGCCGGGCAGAGCGCAAAAAAACAAGGCATACCCGCGTTTGGCAAGGGAAAACGCGGGTGTGTCTTGTTCTGCTGTGGCAATTTTTGACAGGCAAAGGGGCCGGAGAGGTGCAAAAGAGCATCATTCGTGAGAAAATCGGGCGAAAATGAAAAAACATGTTGCAATGGCGGCGCTTTTTGGAGTATATTAATAAGGCGGGCCTGTGCCCGCACAGGATTTTTTGTGACAAAGGGGTGGTTTCGTGAGTCCCGAGCCGGGTAGTAGACAGCGCCAACAAAATACAGGGACACACGCCGCCTGAATCGATAAAACGGTTGACTTTGGCGTGGGTCGGAAAGGAACCGCCATGTTAACCTTTTTTAAAACACAGGAAGGCCGGCTGACGCAGACCGACAGTCTGGAGCCGGGCTGCGTACCGCCCTCGGCATCGAGGACGAGTACCTGCGCGCCGCGCTGGACGAGGAGGAGACCTCCCGTCTGGAGGTCGACGAGGACCAGGTCCTCATCATCGCCGACATTCCGATTTCCGAAGAGGAAAACGGAAAGCCGATGTACACCACGCTGCCCTTCGGCATCATCGTCACGCGCGACAACGTCGTCACGGTGGCGCTGAAGGAAAACACCGTTTTGAAGGATTTCGCCTCGGGCCGCGGGGTTAAGGGGGTCAACACCGCCCTGAAAAACCGGCTGGTGCTGCAAATCCTGCTGCGCGCCGCCGGGCGCTACCTGTTTGACCTGCGGCAAATCGACAAAATGTCCAGCCGCGTCGAGCGCGAGCTTTACAAGTCGCTCAAGAACAAAGAGCTGATACAGCTGCTGACGCTGGAAAAGTCGCTGGTTTACTTCACCACCTCGCTCAAATCGACCGAAGCGACGCTGGAAAAGCTGCTGCGCGGCCGCATTTTGAAGTTCAGCGAGGACGATCAGGAGCTTTTGGAGGACGTCATCATCGAGTTCAAGCAGGCCATTGAAATGGCCGATATTTACTCGAGCATTCTCAGCGGCACCATGGACGCCTTTGCGTCGGTCATTTCCAACAACCTCAATATCATTATGAAGGTGCTGACCGTCATCACCATTCTGATGACGGTGCCCAACGTGGTGTTCAGCTTTTACGGCATGAACACCGAGCTGCCCATTTACACCATACCGGGAACCTCCATTCCGTCTTATTGGCTGCCTGTCTCACTGGCCATCGTCTGCACCGGGGCGTCATGGCTCTTTATGAAAAAGCGCAACCTGCTGTAAGGCGGTCAGCCAGTAAAAAGCCACCTTGCGGCGCGGAAATGACGCGCGGCGGGCGGCTTTTTCTTGTCCGTGGCGGAGTGCACAAAAAAGAAGAGGATAAATGGTGCAAATCGTCCATTGTCAGGCTTCACGAAATGCGCGATGATCGGTTATAATGGACGCAGCGGGCAATCCGCGCCCAAGCGGCGCAAAACACTGCAAGGAGGAAATCCATGCTTTTTTCCATCATACTTGTTGCCGGCGTTCTCGCGCTGGATCAGCTGGTCAAGTACTGGGCGGTACACACCGTGCGCGCGGTGGGGAGCATTCCGCTCATCGAGGGGGTTTTCCACTTCACCTACACGGAAAACCGCGGCGCCGCGTTCAGCATTTTGCAGGGGCGGCAGGGGTTTTTCATTGCCGTCACGGTGCTCATGCTGGCGTTTTTGGTAGGGCTTTTGGCCAAACATCAGGTGCGCAACCTGTGGGGGCGCCTGGGCGTTTTGTTTGTCATCGGCGGCGCGCTGGGCAACTTTATCGACCGGCTTCGCCTCGGGTATGTCGTGGACATTTTCGATTTTCGCCTGATTCACTTTGCCGTTTTCAACGTGGCCGACGTCTTTATTGTCGGCGGCGGCATCATGTGCATCCTTTACTTTCTTTTTATGGACGACAAGCTGCGCGGGGACGGGAAAGATGAATCGAACGACGCTTGAGGTGCCGGAGCAGGCGGCGGGCAGCCGCGTCGACGCCTTTCTGGCGTCGGCTTTGCCCGGGCTGTCGCGCGCGGCGGTGCAGAAGCTGCTGGAGAGCGGAAGGGTGTGGGTCAACGGCTCAGGCGCCAAAAAGAACCTGCGCCTGAGCGGCGGCGAAAGGCTGCTGGTCGAGCTTCCCGAGGCGCGCGAAAGCGCCGCGCTGGCCGAGGAGATCCCCCTTGACATCGTGTACGAGGACGGCGACGTCATCGTCGTCAACAAGCCGCGCGGCATGGTGGTGCACCCGGCCGTCGGGCACGAAAGCGGCACGCTGGTCAACGCGCTGCTGGCGCACTGCGGCCAGAGCCTGTCGGGCGTCGGGGGCGAAAAACGCCCCGGAATTGTGCACCGCATTGACAAGGACACCTCGGGGCTGCTCATCGTCGCCAAAAACGACAGCGCGCACCGGCACCTGTCCGAGCAGCTCAAAACGCGGACGCTGTCGCGCCTGTACGACGCCGTCGTCATCGGCGGCCTGCGCGAGGAGGAGGGGACGGTGGACGCCCCCATCGGCCGCAGCGTGCGCGACCGCAAGAAAATGGCCGTTGTGCCCACGGGCCGGCCGGCCGTGACACACTACCGCGTCAAGGGGCGGTACGAGGGGTATACCCACGTTCAGTGCAGGCTGGAAACCGGCCGAACCCACCAGATTCGCGTTCACATGGCCCATATCGGGCATCCGGTGGCGGGCGATCCGCTGTACGGCCCCAAGGGGGACAAAACCGGTCTGGGCGGCCAGTGCCTGCACGCGCGGGAGCTGACCTTTATCCATCCGGCAACGGGCGAGCCTGTGCGGCTGAGCTGCCCGCTGCCCCCGTATTTCACCGCTTTTCTGAAAAAAATCAGCCGGGGGGAATGGCATGAAGAAATTTGACGGAATGCTCATTCTGAGCGATATGGACGGAACGCTTCTGAACGAACACGAGGAGATTTCCCGGGAAAACCGCGAGGCGGTGGCCCATTTCACCGCCAACGGCGGACGCTTTGCCGTCGCCACCGGGCGGTCAAAGACCGGTATGGAGTACTTTTTGCGCGAGATAGAAGTCAACGCGCCCTGCGTCATCTGCAACGGCGCCGTTGTGTACGACTTTCAGCAGGACAGGCCGCTGTGGGCGCAGGCGGTCGGAGAGGACGGCTACCGGCTGGCGCTGGACCTGGCCGAGCGCTTTCCCGAGGCCGGCATCGAGGTGTCGGTGCTGGAGGGCGAGTATGTGGCGCGCGGCAGCGCCATCACCCGGCTGCATTTCCAAAGGGTGAAAATCCCCTACCGGCCCATGCCCCCCGAGAAAATCGCCCAGCCGTGGATCAAGCTCAATCTGACCATGGACCCCGACAAAATCGGAGAAATGACGGACTACATCGACAGCGCCTATGCCGGGCGCTTCCACGCCCAGCACTCGGCACCGTATTTTTACGAGATTCTCAAGCCGGGCGCCACCAAGGGCGCGGGCGCGCACTTTGTCTGCCGCCACCTCGGCATCGATTTGGAGCATCTGTACGTCGCGGGCGACGGCCAGAACGACGTCGAGCTGCTGCGGAGCACCAAAAACGCCTTTGTCCCGGAAAACGCACACCCCGATGCTTTGCGGCTGGGGGCAGCCCTGCTGCCGCCGAACGACAAGCATGCCATTGCGGCGCTCATTGAAAAGCTGGATAAGGAACGAAACTAAAAAGAAAGGGGTTTTTTTTATGAAGAAGCTCAAGCGTATTCGCGACTGGATGGAGGTCCCCGGCCGGCTGGAGACGGGACCGCGCAACAGCATCACCGACGTGCCCGGCGTCACGGTGGGACACTGCACCCTGATCGAGGGCGACAACATCCGCACCGGCGTTACGATGGTCAAGCCCCATCAGGGAAATGTCTTTATCATGCGTCCGCCCGCCGGAATCTGCGCGGGCAACGGCCACACCAAGGCCTCGGGCTCGCTGCAAATCGAAGAGATGGGCGAGCTGGAGTCGTGCATTGCGCTGACCTCGACGCTGTCGGTCGGCCCCGCCATGCAGGGACTGCTGGATTACCACAAAAAGGACATGGAGGGCTGCTCCTTCAAGTCGATCAACCTCTGCGTCATGGAGACCAACGACGGCCCCCTGAGCGACATCATGGGCGGGCACGTGCGCCCCGAGCACGTCGCACAGGCGGCCGCCAACGCGGGGCTGGAAGTGCAGGAGGGCGGCGTCGGCGCCGGAACCGGCTGCACATGCTTTGGCTATAAGGGCGGCATCGGCACCTCGTCGCGCGTTGTGCGGGGCGTCAACATCGGCGAAGACCGCGACTTTACCGTCGGCGTGATGGTGCAGGCCAACTTCGGCGGCAACCTCAACATTTACGGCCACCAGCTGCCCTATTCAGAGCTGCCCACCTACATCGACGATTCGCCGCGCGGCTCGTGCTCCATTGTGGTCGCGACCGACGCGCCCATGTCCGACCGGCAGCTGCGCCGTCTGGCGCGCCGCGCCATCGTCGGCATGGCGCTGACGGGGACGCCGCTGACCAACTCCAGCGGCGATTACGCCGTCGCCTTTTCCAACTACGAGAAAAACCTGCGCAATTATAAGGAAGAACACATCCGCAGCATCGATGTTTTGTCCGACAACCGCATCAACCTTTTCTTCGAGGCGTGCGCCGAGGCCACTCGCGAGGCCGTTTACAACGCGCTCTGCATGGCGGACGACATGACGGGAATCGACGGCCACGTCTTTAAGGGCTTCAACCCCGCCGATTATGCATCTTTGCTGCCCCTGAAACAGGAGGAGTAATTTTTTCCATGAAAAACAGCGCGGCTAAAAAACAGCCGGAGCTTCGCCCGGAGCTCATCCGGCAATACGTTATCGTTTTGGCAGGCTCCTGCCTTTACGGCGTGGGGCTGACCGTTTTCCTGCAGCCGTCGGGCATTCCGATGGGCGGGGTGCCCGGCATCTCGCTGGTTTTGGACTACCTGTTCGGCGCGCCGATCGGCGTGATGAACTTTGTGCTCAACATTCCTCTTTTTGCGCTTGGCTACCGGCTGCTGGGGCGGGAGTTTTTCTACAAGACGCTCTTTTCCATCGTCACCTCGTCGATCTTCATCGACACATGCGGCCCGCTGCTGCCCGTCTACACGGGCGATGTGCTGCTGGCCGCGCTGTTCGGCGGCGTCATTATGGGCGTCGGCTTCGGCATGGTGTTCCGCGCGGGCGGCACCACGGGCGGCACCGACGTGCTGTCCAAATACTTCTATCTGAAGCGCAGCGTTCCGCTGGGGGTGACCAGCATTGTCTGCAACGCCGTGGTCATCACCGGCAGCGCCATTGTGTACAAAAGCCTGGAAAGCGCCATGTACGGCATCATCGTCACCTATGTGTCGGGCGTGGTCATCGACAAGGTGGTGTACGGCGCCGACAAGCAGAAAAACGCCTTCATCATCACCGGGCGCCCGCAGGAGGTGTCGGAGGCCATCATGCAGGCGCTGCACCGCGGCGTCACCGCCCTGCCGGCCAAGGGAATGTACACCGGCGCCGACCGGACCATGCTGGTCTGCGCCGTGCGCCGCAACGAGGTCGTGCGGGTCAAGAGCCTTGTGGCCGAAGCCGATCCGGCCGCCTTTATGATGCTGTATGACGTCAGCGAGGTGCTGGGCGAGGGCTTTAAGGTCAGCCGCGGCAAATAGCGGTTCGAAAATCTCTGTCATAAAAACTCCCGCAGGCAAGGCTGCCGGCGGGAGTTTTTTTGCGCCGTCCGGCGCAGCGCGGGCGGGTTTTTGCCCTTTTGCCGGCCGGACGGCTTTTTGCCGGTTTTTTGCCCGGACGGATACATATTTGCTTTCAGGTGTTGTGCCGGCGGGTAAAATGTGATAAAATGTCGCCGAAATATGGGGATACGCCCAACCCTGCTCACCGGAACCACAGGAAGAACACACCCGCAGCATCGACGTTTTGTCCGAAAAATGCCTCAATCGGTTCTTCGAGGCGTGCGCCGAAACCATACGGGCCGCCTGCCGCGTGCCCTGTACGGCGGATGACGGGACGGGAACCGGCGGCCGCGCCTTTCAAGGCCTTCGCCCCGTCTTTTATGACGCTTTGCTGCCCCGAAACAGGAGGAATGGTTTTTGATGAAAAGCAGCGCGGCAAAAAAACGGCCGGATTTCCGCCCGGAGTACATCAGGGAATATTTGATCATTTTGGCAGGCTCCTGCCTTTACGGCGTCGGGCTGACCG
>CAKUPI010000071.1 GCA_934675045.1 uncultured Eubacteriales bacterium | reverse complement strand
AGGTTGCCCTCCTGAATCAAATCCAAAAACAGCATGCCGCGCCCCACATAGCGCTTGGCGATGGACACCACCAGACGCAGGTTGGCTTCGGTCAGCTTTTTTTTGGCTTCTTCGTCGCCTTCCTCCATGCGCTTGGCAATTTCGATTTCTTCCTCCGCGCTGAGCAGGGGCACCTTGCCGATTTCCTTCAGGTACATGCGCACCGGGTCGTCAATGGCCAGGCCCTCGGTCAGCACCGCGGTGTCGGTCAGCTCTTCCTCGGGGATTTCCTCCACCGCTCCGGGGAAGTCGCCGTCGACGTCGTCGAGCAGCTGCCGTTCGAGCAGAAAATCCTCCTCCTCGACGGCCACGTCGATGCCGGCCTTTTCCAGCACCTCGAAAAACCGGTCCTGCTGGTCGGGCGCAAGCTCCATCTCGTCAAAGACGCGGGTGATGTCCTTCATCGCCAGCTTGCCGTTCTTTTTTCCGTTCTCCAGCAAATCATGCAGCAGATTTTTTGCGTTTTCCATGTCTGCCATTCTTTATCCTCCCTCATGCTCACGGCGCCGGCTGGCCGCTGCGCGCAGCAAATCGTCGCCGTCCTGTGCGGTTCTCTTTTGGTATTCAAACAGGATGGTGCCAATGTAGTCGTCCATTTCTTTTTCGGGCTCCCGCGAGCGCACCGCCTCGGCCAAAACACCGGACAGGTGGCGAATCTCGCTTTCCTGAAGCCCGGCCATGCAGGCGGCCGCCGACGGCTCCAGCCCCTGCTCGCGGCGCTCGACGGCCTTTCGGTATATTTTGGCCAGAAAATCCGAAGAAAACGCCTCGGGCGCGATTTTGGCCCGCGCCTTGTCCAAAAAGTCCTGGTCCTGCAAAACCAGCGCCAGCAGCTTTTCCTCGCACAGCGCCGAGCGGGGGTTTTGGTACCGCAGGTCCCTCTCCTGCGGCTGAACCTGCCGCAGCGGCTGCAGCGCCTTCTTTTCCGTTTCCCGCTTCTGGCGGCGGCGGTTCTGCGCCATCGCGCGTTCGATCTCCGTCAAAATGGCGTTTTCCGAAATGCCCGCCAGCCGCGCGGCCCCGCGCGCGTAAATTTCGCGTTCGATGCGGCTGGGCATGGCCGACAGCATGGAAACGGCCGCCTTCAAAAAGGCGATGCGGCCATCGTCCTGCCCCAAATCATATTGCGCAGCCAGCTGCGCAATGCGGTATTCGCCGTCGGTCTGCGGCTTTTTCAGCAGCAGGCCGAAGGCCTCGCTTCCGTTCTGCTTAATGTATTCGTCGGGGTCCTTGGCCCCCGGCACGCGCAGCACGCGGACCTCGAGCCCGGCGCGGTTTAAAATGTCGATGGCGCGCTGCGCCGCTTTTTGCCCCGCGCCGTCCGAGTCGTAGCAGATGACGACCTCTTTGACGTAGCGCGTCATCAGCTTGGCCTGCTCGTCGGTCAGCGCCGTTCCCAGCGAGGCGACGGCGCAGTCAAAGCCCGCCTGATGCAGCGCAATGACGTCCATGTAGCCCTCGGCCAGAATCAGCCTGCCCATCTTGCTCTTTTTGGCGATGTTCAGGGCGAACAGGTTGCGGTTTTTGTGAAAAACCGGCGTTTCGGGCGAGTTTAAGTACTTGGGCTTGCTGTCGTCCAGCACGCGGCCGCCGAAGCCGACGACGTTGCCGCGGACGTCGATGATGGGGAACATGACCCGCCCGCGGAAGCGGTCGTACAGCCCGCCGCCGCTGCCGCGGACGGCCAGCCCGGCCTTTTCGATTTCGCCCGGGCGGTAGCCCAGCCCCGTCAGGTGCTTGAGCAGGCTGTCCCACGAGTCCTCCGAGCAGCCCAGCCCAAAGGTGGTCACCGTTTTTTTGGAAAGCCCGCGGCGGGCAAAGTAAGCCAGCGCCGCTTCCCCCTGCTTCTGCCACAGCAGGCTGTGAAACCAGCGCGCCGCCTCGCGGTTCATGCTCAGCATACGCTCGCGCGCGCGGCGCTGCTCGTCGCTCTGCTCGCGGTCAGAGGGCATCTGCATACCCGCCGACTCGGCCAGCATGCGCACGGCGTCGAGAAAGGGCAGGTTCTCGATTTTCATGACAAACTGAATGACGCCGCCCCCCTCGCCGCAGCCGAAGCAGTGAAAAATCTGCTTGTCGGGCGACACCGAGAAGGAGGGGGTTTTTTCGTTGTGAAAGGGGCAAAGCCCAAAATAGTTGCTCCCGCTTTTTTTCAGGGGAACATAGCGCCGGACCGTTTCGACAATGTCGCATCGCGCGACCAGCTCGTCCAGAAAGCTGTCAGGCAGCGCCATAGGATTCCCCCCTTCCGCCTTGTCTCTTTTACCAGTAAATCTCCGGCTTTTTCAGTCCGTATACCGTGATGTACGCCATGACGGCAGCCGGCACCAGGCTGAGAAGGCCCCCGGCCGCGCAATGCCGGAACACGACCGCCGTCATCTGCCAATAACCGGCCCCGGCCATCAATCCGGCGACCAGCCGCCAGACGGGCTTTTGGCCCATGCGCCGGAACACGGGGTAAACGGCGGCCGCCGTCAGCGCCATGGCGCCGAGCAGCACGGCGACGTTGCGCCAGTCGGGCTGCCCGGCGGGCAGCCACCCTGCCAGCAGCGCGACGGCCGCGCGCAAAATCAGGCACATATCACCGTAAAACCACAAAAAATACAGCAGTCTTTTTCCCAACAGCGCCATCGGATCCCCTCCTTACATCTTGCTCCAGAACTTCGGAATGAACAAATCCTCAAACCGCGCCACGGCAAAGCGGTCGGTCATGCCGGCGATGTAGTCGCACACGGCGCGCGAAAGCCCGTCCCGCCCGGCCGTTTCCCGGTACTCGGCCGGCATCTGCTCCGGATGCCGGTAAAAATGCTCGTACAGGCGCTTTAAAATGTCCATGCCGCGGCTTTCTTCCCCCTTGGCAACGGGGTTTTTGTACACGGCGCGGAACATGAACTGCCACAGTTCCTCCATGGCGCCGGCGTACGCGGGTTCCAGCCCGATGCGGCCGGAGGCGGCGCCGTAGCGGATGGCCGACAGCACCAGCGAATTGATCCGCCCGCTGTGCGAGCGGCCCAGAAGCTCGCCGAGATGGCCGGGAATGTCCGTCTCGCGCAGAATGCCGCCGCGCAGCGCGTCGTCGATGTCGTGGTTGATGTAGGCGATGCGGTCGGAGTAGTGAACGATCTGCCCCTCGAGCGTGTCGGCCGTCTTGCCGCCGCTGGTGTGGCAGACAATGCCGTCGCGCACCTCGCAGGTGAGGTTGAGTCCGCGGCCCCCCTTTTCCAGCTGCTCGACGACGCGCAGGCTCTGCTCGTTGTGCCGGAAGCCGCAGTCCGAAACGCTGTCGAGCGCCTTCTCGCCGGCGTGGCCGAAGGGGGTGTGCCCCAAATCGTGCCCGAGCGCGATGGCCTCGACCAAATCCTCGTTGAGGCGCAGGCCGCGCGCAATGGTGCGGCCGATTTGCGACACCTCGAGCGTGTGGGTCAGCCGCGTGCGGTAATGGTCGCCCTCGGGCGAAATAAAGACCTGCGTCTTGTGCTTGAGCCGCCGGAAGGCCTTGCTGTGAATGATGCGGTCGCGATCGCGCATATAACAGGTCCGCACATCACACACGTCATCCGGATGCGCACGGCCCCGCGAACGCTCGGACAGCGCCGCGAGGGGCGACAGCGTCTCTCTTTCGATCTGTTCAATCGTCTCGCGAACGGTCACAGCAAACCCTCCCGCATTTTTATTCTCTATATTAATATACGGCCGCGGCCTCTATTCTCCTTTTTTTTCGCGGATTTTTTTTGCAAAAAGTTTCTGTCCCCGGCGCTCGGGGCGGACGGCGCCGTTGGTTTTGTCCACCAGATGGGCGCAAAAGGCCTCGGAGCGCCCGGCGGGCAGGCAGACCGAAAGCGCGACCGACGAGCCGAACTCGGCGCCCTGCTCGTCCGCCTCGAAGCCCTCATACTGGCGGCGCACCGTTTCCAAAAGCCCGTAGGGGCAGTCGATGTGATACAGGTCAAACGGCTGCATGACGGCCGTTCCGGCGGCGTCGAGGGCCTGCTTGCAGGTTTTGCCGTAGGTGCGCGTCAGGCCGCCGGCGCCCAGCAGGGTGCCGCCGAAATAGCGCGTCGTCACGCAGAGGACGTTTTTGATCTCCTCTTTCTTGAGCACCTCAAGGGTCGGCATTCCGGCCGTCCCCTGCGGCTCGCCGTCGTCGCTCATGCGCATGACGCCGTTTTCCAGCACATAGGCATAGACGTTGTGGCTGGCGTCCCAGTGCTGCTTTTTGATCCGCTGGACGATCTCCTGCGCCTGTTCGGGGCTTTCCACCTTGAAAATGCGGCCGATAAAGCGGGATTTTTTCTCGACAAGCTCAATTTCGCTTTCCCCCGCGGGCACTTTATAAGGCTTCATCGGCATTTTCCCCCTTCGGCAGAAAATCGCGCAGACGGCCGAGCATACGCGCGTCGACCACCGCTTCGATTTCAATGCCGTTTTCCGCGTAATCGGCCCGCTTGACGCTGGCTTCGCGGTACAGCTCGTCGAGCAGCGCGGCGCTGGCATAGGGCAGCACAAAAGAGACGCGGCGCCGCCCCGCCGACAGGCAGGAAACCATGCGCTGCATCAGCTCGTCCAGCCCCCGGCCCAAAAGCGCCGAGCAGTAAACGGCGCCCGCCTGCCGGGGCAGGTCGACGTCGTGCACCAGATCCACTTTATTAAATACGGTGATATGGGGCACCGCTCCGGCGCCCAGCTCGCCGACCAGCTTGTCGACGACGACGGCCTGCTCGCGCCAGCGGGGGTTGCTGACGTCGATGACGTGCACCAGCACGTCGGCATAGGTCACCTCTTCCAGCGTGGCGCGGAAGGCGTTGACCAGATGATGCGGCAGCTTTCGGATAAAGCCGACCGTGTCGGAAACCAGCACCTGCGTGCCGTCCGGCGTGATGAGGCTTTTGGTGGTCGGGTCCAGCGTGTCAAACAGCCGGCCCTCGGCGTGTACGCCGGCGCCGGTCAGGGCGTTGAGCAGGGTGGATTTCCCGGCGTTGGTGTAGCCGACGATGCAGACGAGCGGCACCGACGCCTTTTCGCGCGAGCGCCGCTGCACGGCGCGCACCCGCTTGACATCCTCGATCTCCTCCTTCAGCTTCTGGATTTTGCGGCGGATGTGCCGCCGGTCGGTCTCCAGCTGCGTCTCGCCCGGGCCGCGGGTGCCGATGGGGCTGCTGCCGCCGGCCGCCGTCTGCCGCACCAGATGCCCCCACATGCCGGACAGGCGCGGCAGCAGATACTGGTACTGCGCCAGCTCCACCTGCAGCTTGCCCTCGCGGGTCTGCGCACGGTCGGCGAAAATGTCGAGGATCAGGGCGTTGCGATCGATGACGCGGCAGTCAAGCTCCTGCTCGAGCGCGCGCGTCTGCGACGGCCCCAGCTCGTTGTCGAAAACGGCCAGATCGATTTCGTGGCTTTTGATCAGCTGGCGAATCTCGGCGCATTTCCCCTCGCCGATCAGGGTGCGCGAGTCGGGGCTTTTCCGGTTCTGCGCTGCGGTCAGCACCGCCTCGCCCCCCGCCGTCTCCAACAGCTCCCGCAGCTCGTGCATGGTCTCCTCGTCCGAGTTGTCAAAATCCGGCGCTGCGGTGCAGCTGACGCCGATGAGAATGGCGCGCTCCTTCGCGCCCTGCTTTTTTTCTGCCAAAACGGTTCCCTCCGCGGCGCCGGGCGGCGCCATCTACACATGAGATTGAAAAGCGGCGCCCCAAAAGGGCGCCGCTTTGTCTTATTTCTGCTCCAGATTGAAGCGCTTCTTGAAACGATCGACGCGTCCGCCGGTGTCGACCAGCTTTTGCTTGCCGGTAAAGAAGGGGTGGCATTTGCTGCAAATTTCCACGCGGATATTCTCCTTGGTGGAGCCTGTTTCAAAGGTATTGCCGCAGGCGCACTTGACGGTGGTCACCTTGTATTTGGGGTGGATGCCCTCTTTCATCGCTTGTCTCACCTCGCATCACTAACTTACATTCGCGATATAGTTTATCATACCCGAACCGAAAATGCAAGCTATTTTTCACGCGCGTGGCAGAAAAAGCGCGCCGCTCCCCGCCCGCCGCCGAAAGGGGCCGTGCACCGGCCTTTTCGGCCATGAATCGGGGCGTTTCCGCGCAAAAAAACGCCCGGCCGGTTTCGGAATCGCTTTTTATCCGGCCGCCGTCTGCGCCCGAAGGCCCCGAAAGGGCCTTTTTTTGCGAAAAGGGAGTTGACATTTGGAGAACTTTACTTGATAATAATTTACATGTTCGTAACACACCTGATCCCCTTTTGCGATACAATGGGGGTCAGTTTTACAATGCAAAAAAGGATGGTTAGAGATGGGAAAAGGGTCCAGAATCCGGCGCGAGCATGAACTGGAAGCTCAGAACGCGCCCGTACAGAAAAAGCGCAATCCCAAAATCGGCAAGATTATCGGCAGGGTTATCGTCGTCATTTTGTGCCTTGCCATTGTCGGCGGCGCCTCGTGGGGCATCGCCTACACCACCGGCGCCGTGCACCGCGGCTTTGCCGCCATCAAGGTCGGCGACCAGAAGGTCAGCGCCCTCGAGTTTGGCATGTACTACCACGACACGCTGTCCAACGTGCTTTACTACTACGGCCAGTACGGCCTGACGGCCGCCAACATCGAAACCCAGATGTATGATGAGGAAACCACCTGGGGCGACTTTATCCGCGACAGCGTCGTCACGCAGCTGACCGAGGCCTATGTGCTGTATAACGAGGCGCTGGCCGCCGGGTACGATTACAGCGCCGACGCGTATGCGCAGGCGCAGTACGCGGCTTATCACAAGCAGTTTGAAACCTCGGCCGCCGAACAGGAAATGGAGCTTGACGAGTTTGTCAAGGCCGTTTACGGCAGCCAGATGAAGCTGGCCGACTTTGAAAAAATGCTCGAGCGCCGCTTCACCTACGTGGGCTACCAGCACCAGCTGAAGGCCGGCCTGACCGCCGGCGACGACGAGATCGAAGCCTATTACTCCGAAAACAAGGACAATTACGACAAGGTGTCCTACCGCTACTTCACCATTCCCTATGAAAAGGTGACCTACACCGCGCCCGCCGAGGGCGAGAAGCTCGCCGAGGGCGCGCCCGCCAGCGAGGATGAGGCCTCGGCCATCACCGAGGAAAACCGCAAGGCCGCCGAGGAAAAGGCCAACGAAATGCAGAGCCGCATCACAGACGAGCAGTCCTTCATCGAGCTGGCCCGCGAGTACGCCTCGGACGAGGACCGGGAAAAGTACGAGAAGGACGACGCCACTCTGGTGACGACGGGCAGCGCCGCTTCGACCAGCCCGCTGGCCGAGTGGTACAAGTCGGCCGATCGCCGCGCCGGTGACACCGACGTCATCGACAACAACAACAACGGCTACACCGTCGCCTACTACCTGTCCCGCGAGCGCGACTCCTCGAGCACGGTTGACGTCCGCCACATTCTGCTTGGCACCGAAACGGCTGCCGAGGACGCCAGCGACGAGGAAAAGGCCGCCGTCGAATCGGCCAACGCCGAGCAGAAGGAGCTGGCCGAGAAGGTGCTGAGCCAGTGGGAGAGCGGCGAAAAGACCGAGGAAAGCTTTGCCGCGCTGGCAAAGGAGTATTCCGAGGACGGCAACGCTGCCGAGGGCGGCCTTTACGAAAACGTCACCCGGGGGCAGATGGTCGCCGAGTTCAACGACTGGATCTTCGATTCCGCGCGCCGCACCGGCGACAGCGGCATTGTGCAGACCAGCTACGGCTACCACGTCATGTACTTTGTCGGCGACGGCATGCCCGCCTGGAAGGCCTCTGCCCGCACCGATCTGCTCGCGCAGAAGTATCAGGAGCTGTACGATTCCCTGGCCGAAAAGTACAAGGTTTCGACCAGCGAGTTCGCCATGAAGCTCTAACCGTGTTCCCTTCAACCGGGGCGGCCGCGGCCGCCCCGGTTTTTTGTTCTTTCTGCCTCTTTTTTCCTTTGAACGATCCAAAAGTTTGGGCCGGCATCCGCTTTTCCTCCATTGACAAGCTCCCTGCTTGCTGTTACCATTAAATTAAGCGTTTTTCTGCCCTTTCACCGGCAGACACCGCGTTTTTTCCCTGCGGCAGCGGCCTGCCGCGCTTG
>CAKUPI010000070.1 GCA_934675045.1 uncultured Eubacteriales bacterium | reverse complement strand
CTCCCAAAGGGAGAGCCAAGGGGCTGTTCCCTGTTTCGTAGTATGTTGGCGTGAGAAATGGAGCGTATCTGTATCGATACGCTCCATTAACTGTTTTACGAACACCCCGCAAAGGGAGTGCTTTTTTCTTTGGCGGGAATATGTGGGAATCGAATCTTCACCCCGCAAAGCGTCCGCTTTCCGGGGACCCCGTAAATCCCTGAGGCGGTGGGTTCGATTCCCGCGGAAACGATAAAAAAGCACTCCCGCGGGGAGTGCTTTTTTCTTTGGCGGGAATATGTGGGAATCGAACCCACCTAGGAGGCTCCTAACCCCCATCACTGGTTTTGAAGACCAGGGGGCACACCAGCACCCATCTACTCCCATAGTGCCAAATTACTATACCATATTTCCGCGCGCTTGACAAGTCCGGTTTTCGATAAAACTGCCCGCGCCTATCGCTTCCATCTATGCCAGCACGCGGGCGTCGCCCACTTTTTTGGTGAACTTCTGCCGGTCGAACTGCTCCAGCAGCGCCACGGCGAACTTGCGCGACGTTCCCAGCATGTCGCGGAACTCGGCCAGCGTCATCTGGCCGTTTTTCCCGATGGCCTCGCGGCACACCGCCTTGGCGCGCTCCACGCAGCCGGCATCCATGTAAATCTGCGCGTCGAGGCGCACCAGCGTGCCGTCGCTGATCATGGCGGTCAGAATCTGGTCGATCTGCTTGACTTTTTTGTATTTTTCCCGCACCTCGTCGGTGGCGGGCGGCGCGAAGGCGGCGGCGCGGTACAGCCCGGCCAGCTCGGCCGTCAGCTTTTCCAGCTCCTCGCTCAGCTCGACCTTGAAGGAATACACGGAGATCAGGCCCTTGACCTCTTTAATGGCCTTCTGGGCGATAAAGGCGTCAAGCAGCGCGTCAACCTGCGCGATTTCGGCACGCGGCAGCAGTCTCGAACGCAGCTCCTCGCGCTTGACGCCCCCCTTGAGGGGCTGCTGCCTGTGAAACTCGCTCAAAATGTCCAGCGTGCGGCGCCGGAGCGCCTTTGCGTAGTCGGCGTGCACGACGCGGCCGCCGCCGATGGGCAGCACGCTGCCGCGCTCCTGCAGCGCCGTCAGCAGCTCCGCGACGCGCTCGGGCCTGCGGCCGAGCAGCGGCGCAAAGAACCCGGCCGTCTCAAAGCCGGCGCTGTGCTCGCGCACCAGGACCTCGAGCCGCTCCTCGTCGCTCCCGTTCTCCTTGACGGCCAGGTCGGCCAGCGCGCCCTCGTCAAACCGCTTGTGCTTGAGCGGATCGGGATCCAGAACCACGCCGCCGCCCACCGTTTCCAGCGGGGAATAAAAGCGCACGACAAAGCGATCGCCCGCCTTGAGCGAGACCTCTTCCTCAAAGCGCAGCTGGGCATAGCACTGTCCGCCCGCCCCCACCTCTTCGGCGTCGAGCAGCACGACCTTGCACAAAACCTCGCGCGATCCGTGATAAAAATGCAGGCGCGAGCCGTTTTTGACCGTGCGATCGCCCTCGGCCAGCAGCTTCAGCCGCACATCGGCCATCATGGACACGGGCAGCGATCCGCCCGGCGCCAGCACGGCGCCGCGCTCGACCTCGCCCTTTTTCAGCCCCGCAAGGTTGACGGCCACGCGCTGGCCGGCATAGGCGCGCCCGGTCGGCTTGGAATGCACCTGCAAGCCGCGCGCGCGGGTCGTCCGGCGCGCCGGGTAGACCATGATCTCCTCGCCCTCGTCAAGGGTGCCCTCGATGAGGGTTCCCGTAATGACGGTGCCGAAGCCCTCCATGGAAAAGACGCGGTCGACCGGAATACGGAAGGGGGCCTCCATGTTTTTGCCCGCCCCTTTTTGCAGCAGGTCAAACAGCACGCTGCGCAGCTCTTCGATGCCCTGACCGGTGTAGGCCGAAACGGCGACCATCGGCGCCCCCTCGAGGAAGGTGCCCCGCACCCGCTCCGCCACGTCCTCGCGGACCAGCTCGAGCCAGTCCTCGTCGACCATGTCGGCCTTGGTGATGACAATGACCCCCTGCGCAATGCCCAGAAGCGACAAAATGCCCAGATGCTCGACGGTCTGCGGCATGACGCCCTCGTCGGCGGCGACCACCAGCATGGCGATGTCGATGCCGCCGGCGCCCGCCAGCATGTTTTTGATGAACTTTTCGTGGCCCGGCACGTCAATGATGCCGGCCCTGCGGCCGTCGGGCAGGTCGAGATAGGCAAAGCCCAGCTCGATGGTGATGCCGCGCTTTTTCTCCTCCTGCAGCCGATCGGTCTGGATGCCCGTCAGGGCGCCGATCAGGCAGGTTTTGCCGTGGTCGACGTGCCCCGCCGTTCCGATGATGATATTGCTGACCGGTTTCTCTGTCGTCATCCCTTAAAAACCTCCGTCACAGCCGTCAAAATCCGCTCCGCGTCGCCGGGGATCAGGGTGCGCACATCGAGCAGCAGCCGGTCGTGCGCAATGCGGCCGACCACCGGCGTCTCCCGCGCGCGCAGACGCTCGTCGAGCGCGGCGGCCGAAAGCCGCCCGTCGCAGACGGCGACGCAGAAAGTGGGCAGAAGCCGGGTGGGAACGCTGCCGCCCCCGACCTGCCCGTGCCCGGGCACGCACCGGCAGTCGACGCCCGCCGCCGTCAGCCGCTCGGCCAAATCCTGCGCGCGCGCGCGCAGCGTCTCGGGCGGAAGGGTCAGCATGGCGAGAATGGGAATGTGCTCGTACGGCCGCTCGCCGTCCTGATACACGCGCAGCGTGGCCTCAAGGGCGGCCAGCGTCATTTTGTCGATGCGCAGCGCGCGGGTCAGCGGATTTTTCTTCATCGCATCGATATAGCGCTTTTTGCCGGCGATGATGCCGGCCTGCGGCCCGCCCAGCAGCTTGTCACCGCTGAAGCACACCACGTCGGCCCCCGAGTGCATGGCCTGCAAAAGCGTCGGCTCGTCGCCGAGGTCGGCCCGCTCCGGGTCGCACAGCGCGCCCGATCCCAAATCGTAAATCAGGGGCAGGCCGTGCGCGTGGGCCAGATCGGCCAGCTCCCCGGCCCCGACCTCCTCGGTAAAGCCGAGAATGCGGTAGTTGCTGGTGTGTACCTTCAAAACGGCGCCGGTGTTTTCCCCCAGCGCGCTCTCGTAATCCTGCGGATGGGTCTTGTTGGTCGTCCCCACCTCGCGCAGCAGTCCGCCGCTCATCTCCATAATCTCGGGCACGCGGAAGGAACCGCCGATTTCCACCAGCTCCCCGCGGGAAACGACGGCCTCGCGGCCGCTGACCATGGTGCTGAGCACCAGCAGCACGGCGGCGGCGTTGTTGTTGACCACCATCGCACTTTCGCAGCCGAGCAGACGGCACAAAAGGCTGTCGACGTGGGTGTAGCGGCTGCCGCGCCGGCCCTCGGCCGGGTCGTATTCCAGCGTGCTGTAACCGCCGGCGACGCCGGTCACCGCTTCAACGGCCTCGCGGCACAGCGGGGCGCGGCCTAAGTTGGTGTGCAGCACGACGCCCGTCGCGTTGACGACGGGGCGCAGAGAGGGGCGCTGGCTGCGCTCCAGACTGCGCACGCAGCTCTCCGCCGCCGCCTCGGGCGAAACCTCGGGCTCCCCGCCCTCCAGAATCTCGGTCCGGAGCCGCGCCAGCGCCGCGCGGGCGTGCTCCACCGTCAAATCGCGGCCCCACCGGGCGGCCGCCTGCTGCAGCGCGCTCTGGCGCAGCACCTCATCTATCTGCGGCAAACGCCGCAAAAGCTCCTTGTTCATGCGTCCTCCTCCTCACCGCGGCGCGTCGCGCCGTCTGTCGTTCATTATACCGATTTTTGCGCCGCCGCGCAAGGGCGCAGGCCCGGTCTTTGGCGGCCGGGCAAAGTTTTTTCCCTCTTCAAAGCCCCTTTGGGCGTTTTTTCTTTGCCATTTGACCCTCCGGCCGGTATAATAAAAGCAAAATACGCACAAAGGAGCTGACGGTATGTCCCTTTACTTTACCCCTGCCCACCACGCCATGCTTTTTGCCTGCCTGACCCGCGCCCTGCACCAGGCCTTCGGCCCTTCCGGCCTCGAGGCGGCCGCCGGGGCCGTGCGCTGTTACGGCGAGCAGCGCGGACGCCGCATGGCGGCCCGCACCCGTTCGGACGGGCTGGAGCCCGACGCCGCCGGCTACCTTGCCTACGGCGAATGGTCGGCCGAGCCGGGCACGACGCAAAGCTCCCTGCCGTCGCTGTGGCCCGAGGTTGTCATGGAAAACCGCAAATGCCCCTGGTACGACCTGTGGCGTCAAAAGGGGCTTTTGGAATACGGCGGCATTTACTGCCGCGAGGTCGACGCGGCGCTGGCGCGCGGCTACTGCGGCATGACCCTTGACACGGTGCAGTGCCTGACGCGCGGCGACGCGCTGTGCCGCTTTGTTTTCCGCGGGCAGGGCGTCGGGCCTGAGCGGCAGGCCGAGCTGCAAAAGCGGCAGGCGGCGCTGGGCGACAGCGCGCAGATGCCGTGGAGCTATCACTGCGCCCACCTGTATGCCGCCTTCCTGCACGCCGCCCGCCTGCGTCTCGGGCTGGAGGGCGCGGCGGCCTGCGCCCTCGCTCTGGAGGATTTCGGCGAGGAATACGGCCCGGAAATGGCCGCCTTTGTCCTGCGCCGCGCCGCCGACGACTTCGAGGCCGTCGCCCGCAAAGAGGAGTATTAACCCGGCGGCAAAAGGCCCTTCGGCGCACATCTTCTGCCGTCAAACGGCTGCAAAAAACGGGCGCGCTGCGCCCGTTTTTTTACTGCATCTTTTCTTTTTCCGGCATGAAGTCCTCGATCTTCAGCTCTGCGGGGGCCATCATGTTTTCCAGCACGCTGATGTCGCTTGAAAGGTCGAGCGCCTCGTCGTCAAACAGCCTGTCCAGCTGATTTTCAAAGCCGCGCACCAGCGAGTCCATAACCTCCTCGACCTCCTGCATGGCCGATCGGATGTTTTCGCCCTGCACCCCCTGCTGCTCAAACCGCGCGTACGCCTGACAGATTTTGAGGGTTTTGGGCAGGTAATGGGCGCGGAAGCGCCGGATCCGGCTCTCTTTTTCGGGGTGCTCCTCGACATAGGCGAGAATCTTGTGCGTCAGCTCCTCCAGCCGGTTCATGCACTCCGTGACGTGGGGGTTGCCGATGGTCTTGTTCAGGCTGCAAAGCTGCTCCTCCTCGGCGTACCGCCCGGGCAGCACCGTCTGCGCCGGGGCGGGTGCTTCCTCCCGCCGGACGCCGCGCCGGGGGGCGGCGGCGTGGCAGGCGACAAAGCAGCGCTCGGCAAGGTCCAGATAGCTTTCCTGCCCAAAGTACCCCGCGCCTATCATCCTCTGCAAATCATCGACCACCACGGCGTATCTGCGCCCCGTGGCCGACGCGACAAAGTCGAGCGACAGGCACCGGCTGTCGCCGATGACCGGCAGGTAGGCGGCGTACCGGCGCTCTCTTCGGCGCCTGTGCGCGGCGACGCCCAGCATGCAAGCGCCTCCGGCGGCGACGACGCCCCACTGCAAGGCCTCCCGCAGGTCGTAGGAGTCAAAGCCGAGGCGGATGAGCCATTCGAGGGGCTCGAGCATCTTGCTGACGCCGAAGGCGAGCAGACCGGCGCCCGCGGCGGCGTACATCCACCGCCCGGCCAGCTTCCGCCAGCCGCGGGCCGGACGGCCCGGCCTTTTGCCCCCGGCCTGCTCAAAGGCCGCGGGCTCCGCCTTTGCCGGCGAAGCCTGCCGCGGCGCGGGTGCTCCCCGCCGCTGCATGGGCTGCATGGGCAGCCATCTCCCATCCGCCCCGCGCGGGCGCCGGACGGCGGGGTTTGCCGGCTTTGCGAACCTGCGGAAAAGCTCCCACAGCTTAAAGGCCAGCAAAATCGCGCCGACCGGGAAAAAGGCCGCCAGCATCACGACCGTAAAGATCCATGACGCTATATTGTCGTTGTCATCGCGGCCCTGCCGGCCGCCGTTTGACTGGTTGCTCATCGCTTCATCCCGCCATTTTCTCAAAAATGCTTTTCCTTTATTATGCCCCATCGCCGCCTCTGATGCAAGCGGAAACCCACGGCCGAAGGCGCAAAACCCACGGCCGAAGGCGCGAAAACAAAGCCCGGTCCCCGCAGGGGCGCGCCGCCCGGGCCGGAGCCGCCGCGCGAAAGCCGCCGGCCCTTACCTTCCCTCGATGACGTCGCGGGCCATGCGCTCGGCCTCGGTGATCAGCACCGGGCAGAGGGCCTTTTTTTCCGGGTGCTCGGCCAGCAGCTTTTTGCCCTCGGGCGTGCTGCTGTCGGCCCCCAGAAGCTCGCGGCAAACCAGGGTGCCGAAGCGCTCTTTAAACCGCCGGTTAAAGGCAATGACGGCGGCGTAAGCCCGGTCGCGGCTCTGCGCGTCCTCGGGCTCGCGGTTGCCCAGCGCCATGCCGATGGCCATGACGGCGCCCGTCGCCGCGCCGCACAGCTCGCCGGCGCGCATACCGCCGCCAAAGCCGCAGGCCGCGCGGCAGGCCTCCCCGGGCGCCAGCCCGCTCACATCCCCCATGGCCATCAAAACGGCCTGGGCGCAGTTGCAGCCGCGCTTTTGCAGCGCGACGCCCGTCTCTTTTTCCTGCATGATAAATCCCCTTTCGGTGGTTTTCTCCCTTTATTTGACCACATGCGCGGGCAAATGTCAAATAACTGAACGATGCGCTTCCGCAGCCGCCTTCATTTTTTTGTTAAAAACGCCAAAATACGCCCCTTTGCCTGAAAAACGTTGATTTTTATACCCTTTTGAGATAAGATTATATTATTAATGTGGGAGTGCGGAGGAGGCTTTTCGATGAACCGCCGGCCTGTTTTTTCAGCTTTGCCCAACGCCCGGCCAGCGGGGCTTTGTCTTTCCGCGTCCTTCCCGGCTTTATAGCGTGTTTCTGTGTCGATGAGCATCCTTTTTCGGGGTGCTTTTTAGCTTTCGGCGCGGCCGCGCCGTCTGAACAGAGGAGGTTCTTTTGTGAAAAAGATTTTGATTGTCATGGGCTCCGATTCCGACCTGCCCGCCCTGGAGCCGTGCATGGAAACCCTCAGGCGTTTTTCCGTCCCCTTTACCGTGCGCGTCTGCTCGGCCCACCGCACCCCGCAGGCCGCCGAGGAGCTTTCGCGCACCGCGCACGAGCGCGGCTACGGCTGCATCATCGCCGCCGCCGGAAAGGCCGCCCATCTGGCCGGCGTGCTGGCCGCCGGCACCACGCTGCCCGTCATCGGCATTCCCATCAAATCGAGCACCCTTGACGGCCTGGACAGCCTTTTGTCCACCGTCCAGATGCCGGCCGGCGTACCGGTCGCCACCGTCGCCATCGGCGGCGCCGAAAACGCCGCCCTGCTCGCCGTGCAGATGCTGGCGCTCAGCGACGACGCCCTGCACGCCGCCCTTTTGCAGCACAAAAAGGATATGGCCGAAAAGGTCATGAAAAAAGACGAAAAAGTTAGCCTGGCCTACAACAACTGATGGAGGAGTGCGTTATGAACAAGCTGGACATGATTTATGAAGGAAAAGCCAAAAAAGTCTTTAAGACCGACGACCCCGAGCTTTTCATCGTCGATTACAAAGACGACGCCACCGCCTTTAACGGCGTCAAAAGGGGCACCATCGTCGGCAAGGGCGTCATCAACAACTAACTGACCAACTTCCTCATGCAGAAGCTGGAGCAGCAGGGCGTTCCCACCCACTTCGTCCGCGAGCTTTCCGACCGCGAAACGCTGGTCAAAAAAGTGCAGATCGTTCCGCTCGAGGTCATCATCCGCAATGTGTCGGCCGGCAGCTTCGCCAAGCGCTACGGCGTTGCAGAGGGCATTGTCTTTGACCAGCCGACCATCGAGTTCTCGTACAAAAACGACGAGCTGGGCGACCCGCTGATCAACGAGTACCACGCCGTCGCCCTCAAGCTGGCCACCCCCGAGGAGATCGATCTCATCAAAAAGTACGCCTTCCGCGTCAACGAAGTGCTCAAGGCCTTCTTCCTCGACTGCGGCATCAGCCTCATCGACTTCAAGCTGGAGTTCGGCAAGCTGTCGGACGGCACCATTGTCCTGGCCGACGAAATCTCGCCCGACACCTGCCGCTACTGGGACAGCAAGACGGGGGAAAAGCTGGACAAGGACCGCTTCCGCCGCGACCTCGGCAATGTTGAGGACGCCTATCAGGAGGTCATGCGC
>CAKUPI010000069.1 GCA_934675045.1 uncultured Eubacteriales bacterium | reverse complement strand
AGCTGTGCTGAAGGCGGCGCGCGGCGGAAAAAGCGAGCAGAAGGGCGTTTTGCGCCTCCTGCGAAAAACGGTTGTCAAGCATCGGGCGAGCCGTCCTTACCGCTTTTGCCGCCGCTTGGGGGCGGGGGAGGGGGCGAGGCAAACCGCTGCTCGTGGCAGGCCGACTGCGGGCCTGCGCCCCCGATTGCCGGGCTGTCGCCGGAAATGATCTTTTTTGGCATCAAACACACTCTCCTTTGGCAGATAGCATTTACAAAAAAGGCAGAATTATTTCGGCGCGCGGCATTGCATTTTTTCATTTTCATGATAAAATAAAAGTGGTACCCGCCGCACAATGGGCGGGCGGTACACATTTATATGGAGGGAACAGTTATGGCTTACAAAATTGGTGACGCCTGCATCGGCTGCGGCGCCTGCGCGGCTCAGTGCCCGGTCAACGCGATTCAGGATGCCGGCGGCAAGTATGAAATCGATAAGGACGCCTGTGTGTCGTGCGGCGCTTGCGCGGCCCAGTGCCCGGTCGAGGCCATCAAAGAGGACTAACGGTTTTTTATCGACTATGGACGTTTTGCGGCTTGCCGTAAAACGTCCTTTGTCAATATGGGCAGTTTGCGGCGCCGGCCGCTTGTACACAAAACTTTCAGAAGGGGCGGTTTTTTGGACGTTACACACTTCACCGACTGTCACAGGCGCGTGGTGGACAACTGTTCGCGTGTCATCGTCGGGAAAAATGACAGTATTTCGCTGGTTCTGACCTGTTTTTTATGCGGCGGACATGTTTTGCTCGAGGACGTGCCGGGCACCGGCAAGACCATGCTGCTGCGCGCTTTTGCAAAAACCATTGGCGGCGGCTTCCGCCGCGTGCAGTTCACCCCCGACCTGCTGCCGTCGGATTTGACCGGCATCAATTTTTACAACCAGAAGAGCGGTGAGTTTGAGTTCCGGCCCGGCCCGCTCTTTGCCAACGTCGTGCTGGCCGACGAAATCAACCGCGCCACGCCGCGCACCCAGTCCAGCCTGCTCGAGGCCATGGAGGAGCGGCAGATTTCGGTCGACGGCGTCACGACGCGCCTGCGGGAGCCTTTTATTGTCATGGCCACGCAGAACCCGATTGAGTCCTACGGCACCTTCCCGCTGCCCGAGGCGCAGATCGACCGCTTTTTCATGCGCCTGTCCCTCGGCTACATGGAGCGCGAGGAGGAGCTGCGCGTGATTGCGCGCCCCCCGGCGGCGGAGATTCTGGACACGCTGGAGCAGGTCGTGACGGCCGACGAGACCGAGCGGCTGAAAAAAGAGGCGCGGGAGGTCACCGTTTCTCCCGATGTGGCGGGGTATCTGATGGACATTGTGCAGAAAACGCGCCGCGAAAGCCGCTTTGTCACCGGCGTTTCGACGCGCGGCGCCATCGCCTTTTACCGCGCCTGTCAGGTCTGGGCGGCGCTCAGCGGCCGCGACTATGTCATTCCCGAGGATGTGCAGCGCATGGCCGAGCCGGTTTTGTGCCACCGCATCGTGTCGGGCGGCGCCGTCCGCGAGGGGGACAAGCAGAGCTTTCTGCGCAGGCTGATCGAAGAGATCCCCGTCCCGCTCGAAAGCCTGCCGAGGTAAGAAGCCGTGTGGGCCTTTCTGATAGTGCTGGTGCTGGCGGCGGTGCTGCTTCAGCGCTTTGTGCTGCAGCACAGCCTGGACAATGTCAGGTTTGACACCCATGTTTCGCAAATCGCCGTCAACCCGGACGAGAGCTTTGAGATTGTCTCGTGGATTTCCAACGGCGGGCGCCTGCCCGTCTTTTTCCTGCGCGTGCAGGAAATGCTGCCGGCCGGCATCGCGCTGAAGGGCGAGGGCTTTTGGCTGTCGGCCGACCGCGACATGACCCGGCTGAGTTACAGCTGCTACCTGTGGCCGCGGCAGCGGCTGGAGCGCCGCGTGCGCGCCAGCCTGCCCCGGCGGGGGCGCTACTTCCTGCGCGGCGCCAGCCTGGCGGGCGGCGACTTTCTCGGTATGCGGGAAAGCAGCGAGCGCGTCGCCCTCATGCGGGAAATTGTCGTCGTACCGCGTCCCGCCGGGCGGCCCGACCTTGAGGAAACACTGGGCGGCTACCTCGGCGAGCGGTCGGTCAACCGCTTTATTCTGGAGGACCCGGTGCTGACGATAGGGTTTCGCGAGTACACCGGGCGCGAGCCGCAAAAGGCCATCAGCTGGCCGGCCAGCGTCCGATCGGGCCGCCTGATGGTCAAAAAGTACGATTACACCCTTGAGCAGACGGCCACGGTGCTGCTCAACATCGAGTGCGACGCCGAGGGGAAAAGCCCCGAGCCCGAGCGCATCGAAAGCTGCTTTTCGCTGGCGCGGTCGGTGTGCGAGGCGCTGGAGGAAAAGGGCATTCAGTACAGTTTTTTGACCAACGCGACGGCGGCCGGAGCCGTGGGGCTGTGGAGCGATATTTCCGACGGGCTGGGCGAAAGCCACCTGTCGGCCATTCTCGAGGGGCTGGGCCGCGCCACCTACGCGAGCACCGAGCCCTTTGAGGCGACGCTGCGGCGTGCGGCGCGCCGGGCGGCGCAGGGCCGCTGCCACATTCTGATCACGCCGCGCGACGGGCGCTTTTACGGGCACGGGCTCTCCCGCCTGCGCGAGCTGAGCGGTCAGGAGATTTTAACCCTTTATCCGCCCGAGACCTCTGAAAAGGAGGTGGGGGCATGAGCCTGTGCTTCGGCATAAAAGCCCTGTGCGATTTGTCGCTGTACTTCATTTACGCGCAGATTTTCTGCGCCTGCTTCGGCGTTTCTCTGGACGGGCGACTTCCGCTGCTGCTGCTGGCCGCGGCCGGGGGGTTGTGCCACGCCCTGCGCGAGCGGGGGTGGGTGCGCTTTGCGCCGCTGCTGCTGCTCCCCCTTTGCCTTTTGCTGCTGCCCGGTCTGCCCGGCCTGCTGACGCTTTTGGTCCCCGCGGCCTATCTCGGCGTGACGGCGGCGCGCGGGCTGTTCCGCATTGAGCACAGCGAATGCTGCGACAACTTCCGCCGCGGCGCGCTGCTGCTGCTCCCTTTGCTGATTCTGCCCCTGTTCGGCGCCAGCCGCGTGTGGGTGCGCGGCGTGCTGCCGCTGGCGGTTCTCTACCTGACCTGCGGCGTTTTGCTGCTGCGCATGCTGCGGCATGAGCCGTCCGTGCTTTCGCAGCCGCGGTTTATCGCCCTCAACAGCGCCGTACTCCTTTTGACGCTGGCGGTGACGGCCCTTTTGAGCTCCCCCATGGCCCTTGAGGCGCTGAAAGGGGGGCTGGGCTGGGTGTACCTCCACGTCATCATGCCGCCGCTCATGCTTTTGGGGTATATCGCCGCCGCTCTGGTGTGGCTGCTGATCCGTCTGTTCAGCCTGCTGCGCCGCGCCGATTCGGAGCTTCCCCCGCAGGAGGGCGACCTGCTCTTGCAGGACCGGCCGCTGTTTGAAGATGTCGAGCTTTGGGAGGCGCCGGAGTTTTTGAAGGTGCTGGGCACGACGCTGTTTATCGCCCTGTGCATCTTTGCCGCATGGCGGATACTGCGCCGTATGCTGGGCGGCCGGCCGGGCGGGCAGACCGTTCCGGCCGTCGCCGAAGCGCGGAGCGCCGCGGGCCGGATTCCCCGTGACGAGCGTGCGCCCCGCTTCCGGCCGCGCGAGCCGCGGGCCGCCGTGCGCTGGAGCTACCGGAAGTTCCTGCTGCTGTGCTGCCGGCTGGGCTTTCCGCCGCCGCGCGACGCCACCAGCGAAAGAATGGCGGCGTGGAGCAAAGAGGTGCTGTCCGCCGGGCCGGTTGACCGCCTGCGCCGGCTGTACCTTGCGGCCCGTTACAGCGACGGGGAGATCACGCGCGGCATGGCCGATGAGGCGCAGCAGGCGCTTCGCGAAATGAAAAAGGAAGAACCGAAACATCCGTAAAGACCGGCGCCGCCGGGCGTTCGGGCAATTTTGTTTTGAGGAGGACAAAAAGCATGAACCACTACCTGCAAACCGCGCAGGAAATGCTGCCGAAGATGGCGGAGGACCGCCGGGCCATTCACCGGATGGGCGGGGTCGGCTTTGATCTGCGCCAAAGCGCCGACTACATCATCGGCGAGCTGAAGAAAATCGGCGTCGAGGCGCGCGAGCTTTGCCCCTGCGGAATTGTCGCCACCATCGGACAGGGCGGAAAAACCCTGCTTCTGCGCGCCGACTACGACGCGCTGCCGCTGAAGGAGGCAACCGGCCTGCCCTTTGCCAACACCGAGGGCTGCTGCCACGCCTGCGGCCACGATTTCCACGCCGCCATGCTGCTCGGGGCCGCCCGTATGCTGAAAGCGCGCGAGGCGCAGCTTGAAGGCACCGTCAAGCTGGTCTTTCAGCCGGCCGAGGAGACGCTCGAGGGCTGCGCCGCGCTGCTGGAGGCCGGGCTTTTGGAAAATCCCAAGGTGGACGCCGCCTTTGCCCTGCACGTCGAGGCGGGGGCCGAGCACTCGGCGGCCGGCACGGTGCGTTACAGCCGCGGCGCCACCTATGCCGCGGGCGACAAGGTGTGCATCACGGTGCGCGGACGCGGCGGCCACGGCGCGATGCCCAGCAAGAACATCGACCCCATCACCGCCGCCGCGCAGATCATCGTCGCCATTCAGCACATCATCGCCATGGAGGTGCCGAGCAGCGAGCGCGTCACCATCACCTTCGGCGTCATTCAGGGCGGAACGGCCGACAACATCATCCCCGACGAGACCTGCTTCAAGGGCACCATCCGCACTTTCAGCAACGAGATGCGTGCCTTTGTCAAGCGGCGCGTGCAGGAGGTGGCCGAGCTGACCGGCAAGGCCATGCGCTGCGAGGTCGAGGTCGCGTACGCCAAGGTCTCGGTGCCCCCCGTCATCAACGACGCCGACATGGCCGAGCGGTTCTTCCCCCTGATCGAGGCGGTCACCGGCCCGGGGAAAACGGTGCTGCTCAACGAGCCCAGCTCGTTTGGCTCGGAGGATTTCGCGCGCGTCACCGAAAGGGTCCCCGGCCTGATGATCAACCTGGGCGCCGGCTCCGCCGGGCAGGGCTTTGACAAGGCCATGCACAACCCCGCCGTCCTGCTGGATGAAAACGCATTGCCCTACGGCGCCGCCATTTTGGCAAACTGCGCCGAAAACTGGCTGAAGGAGCAAAAGTGATATGAAAGGAACCATTGGCATTCTCGGGGGCATGGGCCCGCTGGCCACCGCCGACCTCTTCCGCAAAATTGTCCTGATGACCGACGCTTCCTGCGACAACGACCACATCCGCGTCTTTATCGACTCCAACGCGCAGATTCCCGACCGCACCCGCGCCATTCTGGAGGGCGGCGAGGACCCCGTGCCGCAAATGCTGTCGGCGCTGGAAAATCTGGAAAAATGCGGCGCGTCGTGCGTCATCATGCCGTGCAACACGGCGCATTACTTTATCGACAGGCTGTGCGAGCACACAAGCCTTCCCTTTATCAACATGCTTCAGGTGACGGCCGAGCGCTGCGCCGAGCGCTTCCCGGGCAAGACGGCGGGCGTGTGGGGCACGACGGGCACGCTGAAAAGCGGCCTGTACACCCGCGCGCTCGACAGGGCGGGGGTCAAAAGCGTGCTGCCCGACGAAAAGGGACAGCAGGTGCTGATGGACCTCATTTACCGCGTCAAGGGCGGCGAAACGCTGCGCGATCGCGGCCCGCTGGCACAGCTGATGCGCGATATGCACGCGGCGGGCGCCGATTACTTCATTCTCGGCTGCACCGAGCTGCCCATCGTCATCGAGCAGCTTTGCCCGCCGGGCGACTTCGTCGACCCGACAGCCGAGCTGGCACGGGCTGCGATTGAATACTGTGGGTATAAAACGAAAGAATAATACAAAAAGCCTGTCGAAATCCGGGATTTTGTGCCGGAAGCGCGACTTGAAAGCGACATCGCAAAAGGCGGGGGGCTTCCCCGCCTTTTTTGCTGCGCGAACCGCCGCTTTTTTGCTGCGCGAACCGCCGCTTTTTTGCTGCGCGAAAAACGGGGTTGCAAAAGGGACGGGAGTGTGGTATATTCTATGCAAAATATAAAATAAATGCATAAAGGAGAGGGCGCTGTGAAACAGGAGAAAAGGGTCGATATTATCGGAATCCAGATGGATTTGGGGGCTTCGCGCCGCGGCGTCAACATGGGGCCGTCGGCCATCCGCTATTCCGGACTGCTGGAAAAGCTGGAGCTTTTGGGCATTCGGGCGTGCGACAAGGGGGACATTATCCCCCTGATTCCCGAGAGCGAAGACAATGCGGCGATGCGCCACGCCAAGGAAATCAACGAGGCCAACGAGCGGCTGTACCGCACGGTCAGAGAGAGCCTGCGCGGCGGGGCCGTGCCGGTGGTGCTGGGCGGGGACCACTGCGTCGCCGCGGGCAGCATTCCGGCGGTGGCGGAGGAGCTGGGCGACATCGGCGTCATCTGGATCGACGCGCACGGCGACTTCAACAACGAAAAAAGCTCGCCCAGCGGCAACATGCACGGCATGCCGCTTTCGGCCGTCTGCGGCTGCGGGCCCGACGCCATGGTCTCCTTTTCCGGCGCGCGCATCCATCCGCGCCATGTGGCGCAGGTGGGGGCGCGCGATCTGGACACCGCCGAGCGCGAGCGGCTGCGCGAAAACGGCGTATCGGTTTTTTCCATCAGCGACATCGACAAGCTGGGAATGGCCGAGGTCATGCGCCGCGCCATTGCCGTGGCCGGCGAGGGGACGCGCGGCATTCACCTCAGCTTTGACGTCGACGCCATCACGCCCGAGGCGGCGCCCGGGGTCGGAACGCCGGTGCACAGCGGGCTGACGGTGCGCGAGGCCTTTCTGGCGGCCGAAATGCTGGCCGAGAGCGGCCGCGTCGTCTCGGTCGACATGGTCGAGGTCAACCCCATGCTGGACGCCTTCAACAAAACGGGCATTCTGGCCTGCGAGCTCATCCTCTCGGTTTTGGGAAAAACCGTCTATTGATTTTGGGGAAAATACCGAAAAAAAACCCTGCAAAGCGAAAAGCCGCTTTGCAGGGTTGCCAAATGATGAAAAATGCGCTACAATAGTACCAGAAACGCAGGGATGGAAAGGGCCTGTTTAATCTGTACACCACTATTGACGGTTTTGCCTGCTGTCACTGTGCGCTGTGCAGTGCGCCCTGAAAGCCCGGCCGTGACTGGCCTTTTGCAAAACCGCCTCGATGGCGGTTTTTTTTACACGCAATTATTAGAATACGAAAAATGAATATTATGAATATTCGCAGGACAGAAGGAGGAACAGGCATGAAAAATGTAAAGGTTGCCGTTTGGGGCTTTGGAGCCATGGGCTCCGGCGTCGTCCGCGCGCTGCTGGGCAAAAAGGGCGTCGACGTCGTCGGGGTGTGCGATCTGCACCCCGCGCGCGTCGGCAGGAGCATCTTCGAGGTGCTGGAGACCGAGCGCGGCGGGCGCGAAGAGGTCATCGTCAGCGCCGACATCGACGCCGTTGTCCGCGCTGGGGAATGTGACATCTGCGTCATTGCCACCGATTCGTTTACCGCCAAGGTGTTTGACAAGGTGATGCACATTGTCGGAAAGGGCGTCAACGTCATCACCACGGCCGAGGAAATGGCCTATCCCAAGGCGGGCGAGCCGGAGCTGGCCGCCCGGATGGACGCGGCCGCCCGCGAGCACGGCGTTTCCGTTTTGGGCACCGGCGTCAACCCCGGCCTTATCATGGACATTCTGGCCCTGTGCCTGTCGGGCGGCATGACCGACGTGGAGTTTGTGCAGTGCAGGCGGGTCAACAGTTTAAGCCCCTTCGGCGTCGCTGTCATGGAGGAGCAGGGCGTCGGCCTGCCCGTCGACGAGTTCGAGGCCAGGGTGGCCGACGGCAGCATGGCCGGTCATGTGGGCTTTAAAGAGAGCGTCTTTATGATGGACGAGGCGCTGGGGCTGGGCGTCGATCACTTCGAGCAGCAGATGAAGCCCATCGTCACCGGCGTCGACCGCAAGGCGCCCTACGGCTTTGCCGGGGCGGGGCACGTCGCCGGCGTCAACATGACGGGTCAGGGCAGCCGCGGGGGCAAGGTGGTCATCGACATGATCCACCCGCAGCAGATCGAGCCTGAGATGGAGGGAACGCACACCGGCGACTACATCGTTTTAAAGGGCTCCCCCGACATTTCGATGGAGATCCGCCCCGAGGTCGACGGCGGCATCGGCACCATCGCCATGTGCATCAACATGATCCCCCACGTCATCAACGCCCGCGCCGGCCTGCGCACCATGATCGACCTTCCGGTGCCCCACGCC
>CAKUPI010000068.1 GCA_934675045.1 uncultured Eubacteriales bacterium | reverse complement strand
AATCAAAAACCACCGAAATAACATTGTATGGAGAATCCAGTCCGACGACATACGATGGAAATAGCATGTTTGTCAATAACGCGGTTTTGAAAGCGGCCACACCTAAAGGTGAATACTTCAGTTTCGGAAAAACGCATTATAATAGCAATGAGGCAGTGTCATTTCCTTGTCCTGATACCGTTGATGGCCAAAAGACAATGACACTTAAATGTGATTTTAGCGATGTGAACAGATGGTTGGATGAGCCAGCAAGAAATGGTAATTTGGTGCACTACATCAATGCTAATCTGCACGTTGATACACATATTCCGAATCAGGTGCTCGGACGGAAAGGCGTTAGTTTCCTTTGGACTTTTGGGGTTGGCAGCAATGGCATCTGTCACGGAGTCGCCGTTGACCCCACCTATCAAAACTCTTCGTTCTCCAATACAGTTTATTATAACTTGGTAGACTGATATGAAGAAAACAGAGCTTAGGGAACGCATGAAGGCCCTGCTTTCTAACCGGGCCTTTGTGGCAGGTCTTTGTTTCGTGGTGCTGGCAGGAATTGGGGTATTTCTGCTTGTGTCGGCGCGCATCAACGAACAAAAACAGGATGCTCTCATTCGCAATATGAAAGACCTGTCCTATTTTGAGTATTTTTATTTTGCCGGCAGTACAAAAATCCGTGAAATCACCAGATACAGAGGGAGAGGTTATAAGAGAAGCCCAGGGCTGGGAAGCTTGGAGTATGGATTCGGACAAGCAGACCTGCCGCTATGGCAGGGGACACGCGAGATTGATGAATCCTTGCAGCTGTACCCTACCTATCTGCTCCGTATCGCCGAGGATGAGCACGCTTATGCCCGCTCGCAGTATGCTGACTTGACAATCAATTATGTGGAAAACAGCGATGACCCCGATATTATGGATTATGTTGAAACAGCGGGCTTCATTTATGACCAAGGTCCCTTTTTGATTACATCAAACGGCCGGATCTATGAAGTGGCAGACCAATCTTTTTTTGTTGAGCTGTTTTCATTTCTTTATGACCAGCGCGCATTGCCGCCCAAGGTAATGTAGCATGAGGGCCTGCGGAGGCTATGGTCTCTTTTCGGGCGGGTTTTGCGTGGCAGCGTAACCGCAGCCCACGAGGCCATAGTCCTCCGGTCTTTTATTCCCTCGTCCAACATGTATCGCAGTGCCGCAAAACGGCCTGCTTTTTTTGATTGCGGGCATTTTCAGCGCGGCCGATTCATGGTATAATGAAGGTGCGCCCCATGCGCGGCTGCCGCCCGCCGGTTTCCCGGACACAGCCCGCGTCACGCCCTCCCCGGGCGCCGCCATGGCGAAAGCCGCGCGGTTATCCCCATCATCGGAAAAATGTCTTGACTGTAAACCCGCTTGACCGTGTATGCTGGGGACAAAGGAGGGTATTGCCAATGACCATCAGAGAAATCGAAGGCCTGTCGGGTCTGACCCGCGCCAACATCCGTTTTTACGAAAGCGAGGGCCTTTTGCAGCCCCGGCGCCTGCCCAACGGCTACCGCGACTATTCCGACGACAACCTTGAAACGCTCAAAAAGATCAAGCTGCTGCGCCAGCTGCACATTCCGCTGGACGAAATCCGCGCCTTGCAGACCGGCGAGCACAGCCTTGGCGACGCGCTGCTCCGCTGCGTCAACGAGCTGGAGCGCCAGCGCGGCGACTTGCAGCAGGCCGCCCAGCTTTGCCGCGCCATGCGCAGCGACGGCGTCACCTACCAAAGCCTCGACGCCGACCGTTACCTCGGCGGGGCCGCCGCCCTGCCCGCGGCCCGCCCGGACAGCAGCGCCACCCGCTTCGACGTGCCGCGCGCCTGTCCCCACCCGTGGCGGCGCTGGCTGGCCCGCAGCTTTGACTTCGCCCTCTGCGGCCTGCTGTGGCAGGTTGCGGCTGTGCTTGTCTTTCGCATAAACCCCGCGCTGCGCTCTCCCCTCGGCCAGCTGCTCGACGCCCTTGCCGCCATGCTGCTCATGCTTTTTATCGAGCCGCTCTTTCTGCACTTTGCCGGCTTTACCCCCGGCAAACTGATTTTCGGGCTGCGCCTGACCTGCCGCGGCCGAAAGCTGAGCTATTTTGACGCGCTGTGCCGCACCGGCTCGGTTCTGGCCTTGGGCGAGGGCCTGTACATTCCCGTCTACTCGCTGATCCGCAATTATAAGTGCTACAAAAAATGCAGGGCCGGCGAGCTTTTGCCGTGGGAAGAGGAGTACGAGTACGAGCTGACCGACACCGCCTGGTGGCGCGTTCCTGCCTTTGCGGCCGCCTGCCTGTGCTCCCTGGGGCTGTGCGTGCTGGTCATCCGGGCCGGCGACCTGCCGCGTCACCGCGGCGCGCTGACCGCCGCCGAGTTCGCCGAAAATGTCAACGACTACGCCGGTTACCTCGGCACGCAGCTCGTCCTGTCGCTCGGGGAGGACGGCCGCTGGCACGAGCGGTTCGACGACGGCGTCATCTACTCCGGGGCCTTGGAAACCTATCCGCCCTTTACCCTGACCGAGGAAAACGGCGAGCTGACCCGGGTTTCCTTTTGCGTCGAGCTGCACGACGCCCCGATCATCACCCCTGCTTACGAGCAAATCATGCTGCTTTCCGCTCTTTCCTACGTCTGCGCGCAGCCCGAGGTCCATATTCTGTCCCCCGTCCCCCGCGAGCTGGCCCGCCGCCTTTCCGACGACCCGTTTGAAAGCTTCCGCTTTGAGATGGCGGGCGTCGAAATCGCCTGCGACGTCGAGGCCGAGGGGTATCTTCCCCACATCGTCCCCGGACAGGGCTTCCTCTGGGCCGACGAGCAGCAAAAAAGCCAGTATTTCCGCATGAGCTTTACCCTTTGCAAACTGCCGTAAACGCCCCGCTCCGGCACCCGCCTGCGCCGGGGTGCGGCTTCATCAAACTTTTTCGCCCTGCGCCGCGTCTAAAAAGTACCCCGGACGCCGAGCAGCAGCCGGGAGGAGGCGCCTTTTTTTGAAAAACCCGGATATTTCCGAGCTTCTCTGCCGACAAGTAACCGACAACACCGACCGGCTGTACCGCCTGGCTTTTCGCTATGTCAAAAACGAGGAGGACGCCATGGACATTGTGCAGGAGGCCGCCTGCAAGCTGCTCCAGTATCAGGATAAGATCAAGCAGCCCGAGTACATCGGCACCATGCTCTACCGCGTCACCGTCAACACCGCCCTTGACTTTCTGCGCAAGCGAAAGCGCGAAGTCATCGGGCTGCCGGAGCTTGACGAGGGGCGCGAGGACAGCCACGGCGATCTGTACGCGCTCGACCTGCTCGACGTTCTTGATGAAAAAAGCCGCACCATTGTCATTCTCCGCTTTTTTGAAGACAAGCAGCTTTCCGAAATTGCCGACGTCATGCAAATGAACCTCAGCACCGTCAAGACCCGGCTCTATTCGGCGCTGCGCACGCTCCGCCGCGAGCTTGACAAGTCGGTTTTGTAAGGAGGTCTATCCCCCATGTCAAAGCTCAAAGAAGCCCTGCGCGGCATGCGCGAACAGTACGAAAGCCAGCAGGCCCCCGACGAGCTTCGCCGCAGGCTTGCGGAGCTGACCGCTCATCCGCCCCGCAGGCGCGGCGGCGTCATCTGGCTGCGCCGCCTCGGCGGCAGCGCCGTGGCCGCCCTTCTGGCCCTCTGCATCGCCGTCAACACCAGCGCCTCGGCCGCCGCGGCGCTGACTGGCATTCCGGTTTTGAGCCAGTTTATCAGCATCTTCAAGTTCCGCGACTATCAGGCCAGTGAAAAGGGCGTCGAGCTCAAGCTGGAATCGCCCCACATCAGCGGTCTGGGCGACCCAGTGCTCGAGGCGGAAATCAACGCCCATTTCGACCGGCACGCCGAGCAGATCATCGCCCAGTACGAGGCCGACGTCGCGGCCGTCTCCGCCCTGAGCGGCGGCGACGGGCACGAAACCATCACCTCGACCTACGAGGTGCTGGTCAACAGCGACCGGCAGCTGACCATTTCCATCGTGACCACCATCATCATGGCGAGCGCGCAGGAGTACACCACCTTTTACAACATCGACAAGCAGTCCGGCGCGCTGGTCTCGCTGCGCTCTCTGTTCACGGACGGCGCCGACTACATCACGCCCATCAGCGAGGAAATTATCCGCCAGATGCGCGACAGGATGGCGGCCGACGAAAGCGTTCTTTACTGGCTTGACAGCGAGTTTGAAAAGTGGAGGTTCACCGCCATCGCCGCCGATCAGCAGTTTTATGTCGATGCAAAGGGCGAGCTGGCCATTTCCTTTGACAAGTACGAGGTCGGCCCCGGCTCCACAGGCTCCTCCGTCTTTATCATTCCCCCGAGCATTCTCTCCGGCCTGGTGCGCGAGGGCAGCCTGCTCGACCGCTGAACGCGCAAAAACACAAGAAAAGGACCGCAATCTGAAAAGATTGCAGTCCTTTTTATCGGCTGTGCTGTGCGCCGTTACCGGTAGGACATCAGCTTGAGCAGAAACAGGCCAAAGGCCATGCCGCAGCCTACCATAAAGATGACAAAAACCGTAAACTTGGCGATGTTTTTCTTTTCCGTGGGGGAGTACTGATGCCGCTTGCGCGGCCCGTTTCCGTAATACATGACCTTTCCTCCGCGTTAATACTCCACGCCCTCTTCCTCGAGGTCGTATTGGGCCCCGTACTGTTCAAACAGCCGGATGAGCTCGGCTTTGCGGCGGCGGCGCCTGCGGCCCGGCAGCGTCAGCCCCCAGACGCACCAGCCGAAAACATACAGCCCGTCGGCCGCCCAGACCAGATACCGGCCGGGCTGGCCGGACAGCGCGCCGATGCAGGCGCCCAGCGCAAAAATCTCGTACTCGGCGTTTCCGGCCAGCTCCTGCACGGCCACGCTTTCTCCGCCGTCCATGACGGCCAGACCGTCCTGCACCTCGGCCACGCGGCCCGCCTTCCATTCCCCGGCGTCCTGCCAGACGGCCAGCGCGCCGGCGTGGGGCGCGGCTCCCAGCCGAACGACAAGGGCGCTGCCCGCGCGCAGCCCCGCTCCGGGGCCGTCGGCGGCGCAGACGTCAAAGGCAAGCCCCGGCAAAAAAAGGCTGCCCGGCGACAGGGTCAGATATGTACACAGCAGGAGCACCACGGCGGCCGCGGCCGCCAAAGCGCCTTTCCACCTTGCTTTTTTCGCGACATGCATACCCGGTTGCTCCCCGCCTTCCGCGCTTCGGGCCTCAAAGCGCCCAAGCTGTTTCTAACAGTTTACCACATTCGCCGCCGGGTGTAAAGGCACCCTTTTACAGCGGGCGGGCCAGCATGCCGCCGAAGTCGGCGTAGCGCACCAGAAAGGAAGGAACGCCCATGCTCCGCGGCCCGATCCATTCGGCGGGGTAATAAAACACCATGCCGTCGTCGGCCAGATAATACCCCCGCAGCCTGCGGCATTCCCTTTGCGCCCCGGCAAAAAAGGCTCCCTCCTGCCCGGCCTCGTACTCGGCGATTTGCCGGGCAATCTGCTCGGCCGCCCGCTGCCGCCAGGGGCTTCCGCGCCGAAAGAACCACCCCGCCGGCACCGCACGGCCCGACGGCAGGTGCCACGTGTGCGCCTCGCGGCGCAGAAAGCTGCCCGCGCAGCCCAGCTCTTCCCAGCTGTCGCACAGAACCGACAGCAGCCCGCCGCGGTTGTACATGACGCTGAAGGAGCTGCCGGCGCGCAGCGGCTCCGCTTCCCCCGCGTCCTGCCGCAGGCGCCGCTGCCGTTCGGCATGGTGGCGCGGCAGACCCCCGCAGGCGCGGTAACGCCCTTCGGCGCGGCGTCGATAAAAGGCGTTCAGCTCGGATGCATGCATACAGCCCGAAAAAACCGGATATTCGATGTCGACGCGCAGCGCCCCGGCGCACGCCCCCGCCGTTCCGCTCAGCGTCCGCGATTCAACCTGCGCCGGCGCGCAGCCTTTTTCCGTCATACGGCCTCACCTCACCCTCATTTTATTCGCGATCTCCTCCTTTTGTTCACAAAAATCCCTCTTGCTTTGCCTGTTGTCTGCGCCCCTGCTTTTGTGGTATACTGAAAGAACACGGGAGGTGTTTTTGTGGCCAGATACGGTTACATCCGCGAACAAAAAGATATCCGCTACCTCATCTTGTTCTGCATGTCCTTTCTGCCCTTTGCCATCAGCGAGGCCGATCTGCTCGAAATTGTCTTTATCGACGACGGCTTCGGGTATTTTGAGTTTTCCGAGGCCTTTCACGCCCTCATCGATCAGGGATTGATCGCCTGTGTGGACACGGGCACCGAAAAGCAGTACATTCTGACGGGCAAGGCGCAGAAGGTGCTGGACGCCGCGCAGAACGAGCTGCGCGCCAGCGTGCGCGACAAGGCGCAGGCCGCCGCCATTCGCGTCGTCCGCAAAATCGAGCGCGACGCCACCATCAAGACCGAGCACGTCGAAAACGAGGACGGAACCTTTAACGTCACGCTGGAAATCAGCGGCAAAAAGGGGCTGGTCGCCGGCGTCAACATGATGGTTTTTACCCAGCGCCAGTGCACGCTGCTGGAAGAGAACTTCCGCAAAAACGCCGAGGACATTTACCAGAAAATGATCGCCCTGCTGCTGACCGACGGCAGCGATTCCCCCTTTAAGCAGGAGGACAAAGCATGAGCCGCCACCTTGCCCAGAAAAAAAGCCGCTCCGGGCGCAAAACCGCCGCGGCCGCCGCAGGGCTTGCCGTGCTCGTTCTGGCGCTGGCCCTGCTGCTGAGCACCTGCGGGCGCTCCGGCGAAGAGGAGATGCCGCCCCCGCCGGACGAGGGCCGGACGGCCGTGCCCGACCCCGTCCCCGCGCCGGTGCCCGACGACAAGGCCAAAGAGCCGGACGATGATTTTGTCCCCGACGGCAACGTAAACCCCCTGACCGGTCTGTGCGACGGCATCGGGGATGAAATGCTGACGCGGCGCCCCGTCGCCTTCATGGTGAGCAACAGCTACGACAGCCTGCCCCAGTGGGGCATTTCGCAGGCCGATATCCTTTACGAAATGCTGGCCGAGGGGCGCATCACCCGTCTGCTCGCCATTTTTCAGGACCCCTCTAAAATCGACGCGCTGGCCTCCATCCGCTCGGCGCGGCCCTATTTTATCGACATTGCGCAGAGCTACGGCGCCGTTTACCTGCACTTCGGCGGCAGCGTGCCGGCCTACAACGCCATCGCGTCGCGCAGCGACCTGATTTCCATCGACGGCATCAAGGGCAGCTGGGAGGGTTCGCTCTTTATCCGCGACCCCGAGCGCCGCAAAAAGCTGGGCATGGAACATTCGGTCTACACCGACGGCGAAAAAATCGAAACCGCCCTGCCCAAGCTCAAGGCCGACCTGTCGCAAAGCGGCTCCCCCTCGGCCTTCCGGTTCGGCAGCGCCCACTCGGCGCAAAACGGCGCTCCGGCCGTCAAGGTGACCGTCACTTACAGCGAACGCAACCGCCCCTGGTACGAGTACGACGCCGAGACGGGGCAGTATCTGCGCTTTCAGTACGGCGAAAAGCACATGGACGCCCGGCAGGACAGGCAGGTGTCGGTCAAGAACCTTTTTGTTCTGCGCATGGCGACCCGCGACGTGCCCGACAGCCGTCTCAAGCTGGTCGAAGTCACGACGACGGGGCAAGGCTCGGGCTACTATTTCTGCGACGGCAAAATGACGGAGATCACCTGGAAAAAAGAGGGCTACAACAAGCCCATCACCTTTTACACCGCCGACGGGCAGGAGCTGACGGCCGCCCGCGGCCAGAGCTTTGTCTCGGTCGTCACCGAAAGGGCCTCTGTCGAAATCGAATGACGGCAGGGCGGTTTTCCCCAAAATCCGCAGCAAAAGCTCCGAAACCGGCGCCGGTTTCGGAGCTTTTTTGACCCTTCGGGCAATGTCCCGCCCGGCGGTTAGAAAAAGGCGGCGTGCACGGCGGCAAGGGCCTTCTCCCCGTCGGCTTCATCGATGATGACGGAGATTCTGACCTCGCCGGTCGTGACGCAGCGCACGCAAACGCCCGCGCCGTGCAGCGCTTCAAACATGCGCGACGCCACGCCGCAGCTGCCCGACAGCCCCGCCCCCACGACGGAGAGCTTGCAGACCCGCTCATCGAAGGAAAGGCTGCCGTACCCGAGGCTTTCCCTCTGCCCTTCCAGCGCCCCGGCGGCGCTTTTCAGCAAGTCGCGGGGCAGCGAAAAGGCAATCGAGCCGCCCTGCGCCGCCGGCGGCAGCAAAATGCCGCCGACGCTGATTTTCCGCTCGGCCAGCAGGGAAAACAGCCGCACCATCGCTTCCTGACAGTCCTTTACGTCATGC
>CAKUPI010000067.1 GCA_934675045.1 uncultured Eubacteriales bacterium | reverse complement strand
GGTTGAAGAAGGAATCGCGCACCGTCAGCACGATGTGGTGCATGGAGCCGTCGAGGGGGAGCGCGGCGAAAAGCTCGCCCGTTTCCTCAAGGTACTCAAAGGGAAGGTCCTGCCCGTCGAGGGTGAGGGTGATCATGGCGGCGGTGACGGGGAAGGGGAAGTCGTCGGTGATGAGGGCGCTGACGCTCCCCTCGTCGGCCGTCAGGACGACGGTGGGCGGGGTGGTGTCGGCCGCGGAGTCCGACGAATAGTGGCACATGATCTGATCGACCAGCAGGCTGCCGGAGGAGGCCTCATTGACGGCGGAGGACAGCCCGAGCAGCGTTTGCGCGCCCGAGGGAACCGGCGCGGTGACGTACTGCCAGCCGGTGCCGGCGGCGCTTAGGGAGAGGGGGACGGAGCGGGTGCTGCCGTCGCTCATGCCGAAGTCCAGACTGAACCGGCCGCTGCCGCGGGCCATCAGGCTGACGGCTCTGGCGCCCGCGCCGAGGGCGTAGGGGGCGGCGGCGTGGTAGGTGACGGTCTCGGGCAGGCTGGCCGCGGGGACGTGATAGGTCAGCGACAGGCTGCCGAAGCCGTAGCGGGCGTTTTCGGGCGCGCGCGAAACGGTGCAGGCGACCGAGCTTTCGCCGTGCGCGGCGGCCGCCGTCCACAAGACGCCGTTTTCAAACCCTTCGAGCAGATCGGGCGCCTTTCCGACGGTGACGGGGAGAGTCACCGACTTGCCGCCGAAGGAAACGCGCAGCTCGCCGGAAAGCCCCGGGGCGCTGCCGGCTGTCAAAAGGCCGTCGGCGGTGATGCTGCCGGCGTTGCCCGACAGTGAGAAGGTGAACAGGGAGTCCTGCGAGAGGATGGTGCACAGAACGTCAAGCTCGATTTGCTCGCCGGGGGTCAGGCTGAGGCGGGTCAGCGCCTTGCTGCTGCCGCGCCGCACAACCGACAGGGTGACCGGCGTGTCGTAAACGGTAAAGAGGGCGTCCTGGGAGCCAAGGCCGCCCGACAGCGCGCCGACGGTCACGGTTCCGGCTTCCGGCGGGGCGGTAAAGACATTGCCCTCAACGGTTCCGCCGCCCGAGGTGACGGCAAAGCCGTCGGCGCGGACCTCCTTGGGGAAATAGTCCGTGTTGTAGCTCAGCGACGACAGGGTGGCCTGCGCGCCGGCCAGAATGGGCTGGTTGCGCGGCTGCACGGCGATGGTCGAGGCGGGCAGCGAGGAATCCCCGCCGTTGACGAACACAATAAAGTTGGCGCATTTGCGGGCCTTGCCGTCCGACGGCGAGGAGATGACGGGAACCGTCTGCCCGCCGTTTTGGCGCGAGGCGGCGATGGTGGAGCCGCCGCCGTCCAGGTTGATGACGTTGGTGCAGCCCCGCGCCTGAAGCGTCAGCGCCGCGTCACGCAGGCTGATGCCGTCGGCCAGGCCGCTTTGGCGGCCGTCGCACACCAGAATGGCGCAGGAGCCGTCCTCCCGCGTGCCCAGAACGGTGCGGGGGGCCTTGCCCGTCGTCGCCGCCGCCGTCAGCTGGCCGTTTTTGAGCAGCATGTCGCCGCCGCCGCACGAAAAGACGGCGTCGCTCCAGCGCGCGTCGGACGTCTGCGCGTTGATGGTGAGGGTCTGGCCGACGGCGATGCCGCCCAGCGTCGTGCCGGAGGTGTTGACGTCGCTCAGCGCCAGAACGGCCTGATTTTCATGAAGAGCAAGGGCCTCGCTGCCGTGCACCACCTGCGAAACGGTGCCGGTCAGCGGCTGCCCGATGCGCAGCACGTCGCCGGGGGCGAGGTCGAGCACCACCTGCACGCCGGGCGCCGTCACGCGGGTGGTGGCGGCAAAGTCGGACGTGTACAGATAAATGCCCTTTTGGGTGCGGACCTTGTTGAGGGCGTAAATGGGCCGCACCAGCCCGCCGGCGTCGGTCAGGCTCAGCCGGAGCGCCGGGGCGCCCGTGATGACACTGCCGTCGGACAGAAAGCCGATGGCGTTCCACGCGCCGTCCGAAACGCAGAGGCGGCCGTTCTGAATGAGCATGCCCGTCGGCACGCCGGTGTCCATATTGAAAAAGTCGCCGTTGACGGCCGCCATCACGGTGTAGCCCTGACGCTGGCACCAGTCGATCACGGTGTTTACGTCGGATTTTCCGTAGACTTTGTTGCCGTAGGCGGTGATGGGAACGGCCGTAAGGCCGGGCGTGTAGTCGAGCAGAAAGGTCTGGTCGGCAGCGCCCGCGTCGGTGCGGCGCTGTGTGGCGGTGAGCTCCAGCCCCTGCACAAGGGTCTGTGTCTCTTCATAGACATATTCGCCCGCGGCGGCATGGCCGGCGGGGAGAAGAGCCACGGCGAGGCAGAGGGCGAGCAGAAGGGAGAAGGCGCGGCGGAAAAAGGGTTTCATAGAGGCTCCTTTCGGGAATACGGGGCGGGGTCGATGCCGGACGCTGCAAAGCGTCTGTACAGTGACCATTCTATTATACTTTCGGGCAAAAGAAAAGAGATAAAATGGACAAAGAAAAAGAAAATTGTTTTTACGGGGCGGGTGTGGTATGATATCGGGGAACTTGCACGAAAAAGTGCGGTACCATACCGCAAAAAGAGAGGGAAAAGAGTTATGTCAGACAACAAACAGACGCTGCTTTCGAGGGTATTCAAGCGTTACTTCATCGACGCCATGGGCGCCATGGCACTGGGCCTGTTCTCGTCGCTCATCATCGGCCTGATCATCTCGCAGCTTTCCAAGCTGCCGGGGCTTTCGTTTCTGGCTCCGCTGACGCAGGTTTTGGGGGCGGCCTCGCCCGTCGTCGGCGCCGCCATCGGCGTCGCCATCGCATGGGGCTTGAAATGCGACGGCATGGTCACCTTTTCCTGCGCCGGCGCGGGCGCCATCGGCTACGCCTTCGGCGGCCCGGTCGGGGCCTTTGTCAGCGCCGTTGTCGGCGCGGAGTGCGGGCAGCTTGTCTCCAAGCGCACGCCGGTTGATATCGTCATCACCCCCATTGTCACCATTGTCACCGGCGGACTGGTGGGCCAGCTGGTCGGCCCGCCCATCAGCAGCGCCATGACGTGGATCGGCGACGTCGTCAACGCCGCCACCGTGCTGTCCCCCCTGCCGATGGGCATTGCCGTCGGCGCCATTGTCGGCATGGTGCTCACCCTGCCCATCAGCTCGGCCGCCCTGTGCATCATGCTGGGCCTGTCCGGACTGGCGGGCGGCGCCGCCACGGCGGGCTGTGCCGCGCAGATGATCGGCTTTGCCGTCATCAGCTTCCGGGAAAACGGCCTGTCCGGACTGGTGTCGCAGGGCATAGGTACTTCTATGCTGCAAGTGCCCAACATTATGCGCCGTCCGCAGATCTGGATTGCGCCGACCGTGGCCAGCGGCGTGTGCGGCGCGCTGTCGTCCGCCGTTTTCGGCATGACCAACGTCCCCGAGGGCGCCGGAATGGGCACCTCCGGACTTGTGGGTGAAATTACCATGTACGGCGACATGGCCCCCGCGTTCGGCAGCATGAAAACCCTGCTGCTCATCGCGCTGGTGCACTTCGTCGTGCCCGCCGTCACGGCGCTGGCCGTCGACCGCCTGATGCGGAAAATCGGCTGGGTCCGCCCGGGCGACATGAAGCTGCGTGAGATTTCGTAAAAAAGACTCCCGGTGGGGCGGTTTTTTGCGCGCGGGAATTTGCACAAAAACAGATTTGTGGTATAATAAATCATCCTAAGGCCACAAAAGCAGGAAAACCGCTTAAAAAGGAGAATCTTTATGTCTGAATACCAATTTGTGCTGGCGTGTGACAGCACTTGCGATTTGCCCCGCGAGTGGTACGAACAAAAGGACGTCAGGTGCGTGCCGCACGGCATCGTGATGGACGGCCGGGAATACCGGGACGACTTCGGCGTCACCCTGCCGCCGGAGGCGGTGTACGCCGCCATCCGCGGCGGCGCAATGCCCTCGACCCTGCAAGGGAGCCTTGAGGCGCTGACCGGCGTTTTCGAAGAGGCCTGCAAGGCGGGAAAAGACGTGGTGTACGTCGGCTTTTCGTCGCAGCTGAGCGGCACCTTCGCCACGGCGTGCATGGTGGCCAACGAGCTGCAAGAGCAGTACCCCGGGCGCCGCCTCATCTGCTTCGATTCGCGCGCCGCCACCATGGGGCACGGCATTCAGGTGCTGCTGGCGCAGAGGCTGCGCGAGCAGGGGCTGTCGGCGGACGAGGCGGCCGCCGAGCTGGAAAAGCACTGCCCCAAGGCCTGTCACTTCTTTACCGTTGACGACTTGAATCACCTGTACCGCGGCGGCCGGCTGTCCAAAACGTCGGCGCTGGTCGGCAGCCTGATGGGGATTAAGCCCATCCTGTACGTGAGCGACGAGGGCAAGCTGACCCCCATCGGCAAAAAGCGCGGGCGGCATCAGGCCATCGAGGAGCTGGCGCGGCTGACGGCCGAGCACATCGAAAACCCGCAGGATCAGACGGTGTTCATCACCCACGGCGACTGTCGCGAGGAAGCGGAGGAGCTGGCGCGTCTGACGGCCGAAAAGGTGCCTGGCGCCAAGATCGAGATAACCATGCTTTCGCCCATTATCGGCATCCACTCCGGGCCGGGAACGCTGGCCATCTTCTGCTGGGGCAGCAGGAGACTGTAAAAAACCGGAAAAGCGCCGGCGCAAACCCGTTGTTTGCGCCGGCGCTTTGCATACACTTAGACGGCCGTGCGGCGGAAAAAGTTCCGCCGCGCTTTTTTGTGCGAAAAGCCTTTTTCCAAGCAGGCGGTCAGGCCCGGCGGAGCTTTCGCTCCTCGCGCCGGAGGAAGATGAGAAAGAGGGCGAGCAGGACAATGCCCTTCAAAGAGCTGGAGATGGTGATGCTCCACCAGATGCCGTCGAGGCCGAGCAGCGCCGGCGACGAAAGCAGCATGGCCATGGGAATGCGCGCCGACGTCAGCACAATGCTGTTGATGGAGGGGGGCAGGGTCTTGCCAAAACCGGAAAAGGCGCCGCCCGTCATGATTTCGATGCAGGAGAAAAGCTGGGAGTAGCCCAGTATGACGAGGTAATCGACGCCGAGCGGCAGGGCCTCGGGCTCGTGGATAAAGATGCGGAAGATGGGGGCCGCGGCAAAAATGAGCAGGAAGGTGGTGAAAATCCCCCAGATTGTCATGACGATGAGCGAGTCGCGGAAGCCGCGCTTTGCGCGTTCAAAATTGCCGGCGCCGTAGTTTTGCGCCACAAAGGAATTGAGGGCGGCGCTGAAGCCGTCGGCCGTCATCCACGAAATGGACTCGATTTGCGCGCCGACCTTCTGCACGGCGACGGCCGTGGCGCCAAACGTGGCGACGGTGCGCGCCAGAATCATGGAAATGCCGGTGAAGAGGGCGCTCTGAAGCGCCGCGGGCAGGCCGACGCGGCAGATTTCGCGCAGCTTGCCGAGGTCAGGCTTTTCAAGCAGGTGCACACCCTGCAAAAGATGGGGGTCGCGCCGGGCGTACAGAACGTAGAGCAGGGTGGCCAGCGCCTGCGCGAGAACGGTGGCGATGGCCGCCCCGGCGACGCCCATGGCGGGGAAGGGCCCGACGCCGAAAATGAGCACCGGGTCGAGCACAATGTTGAGAACAAGCCCCGCCGTCGTCACCAGAAAGGGGGTCCGGCTGTTGCCCGTGACGGTGATAAGGCCGGTGAAAATCTGGTTGATGATGCTGAAGATAATCAGTCCGCCGGTGATGAACAGGTAAACCTCGGCGTCTTTGACGACATGGGCGCTGTTTAGGCGGAAAAAGCCGATGAGCGGGCCGGTGAACACGGCCATGACGAAGCCGAACAGGACGCTGAGCGCCGTGGCGAGCTGAAGGGAGTTCTGCGCGTAAAGGGCGGCCTCCACTCTGTCGCCGGCACCCAGACGGTGACCGGCCTTGACCTGTCCGCCCATGCGCGCCAGCGTCGCAATGGACTGCGACATCCAGCCGAACATACCGGCGGCGCCCACGCTGGCCACCGCGTCGGAGCCGATGTAGCCTATCCAGATCATGTCGGTCATGTTGTACGCCATCTGAATCAGCGACGTCGCCATGATGGGCAGTGCCAGACGGGTCAGGGAAGAAAAAATGTTGCCTTCAAGCAAATTGATTCTGCGGCTCATTGCGCACCTCCTTGCGGGTTGTAAGCAGTTTGAAAGAATCCAAATGCCATTGTAGCACGGCGGCCGCGCACAAGGCAATACAGTTTTTTAAGAGAATAAAAAAAGTTTTTTAAGAGAATAAAAAAAAGACGGCCCGCGGCAGGCCGGAAAACGCCGGGGTCTTTCGGCTCTACCCGGTCATTTTGACGGCCGTGCCGTAGGCGATGACCTCGGCCGCGCCCTGCATCACAGAGGAGCTGGCATAGCGCACGTTGACAACGGCGTCGGCGCCCAGCCGCTCGGCGTCCTCCACCATGCGCTTGACGGCGATCTGCCGCGCCTGGTTGAGCATGTCGGTGTACTCGGCGATTTCGCCGCCCACAAGGCCCTTGACGGCCGCCATGAAGTCCTTGCCGAAGTGCTTGGACTGCACAACGCTGCCCTTGGCAATGCCAAGGGCCTCAAACTGCCGGCCGGGGATGTAGTCAATATTGAGAAGCAGCATCCTCTTCGCCTCCCTTCAACTCCCGGATGCGCTGGCGCAGGGCCAGCACAATGCCGACGATGACCACGGCGGGAAGGGCCAAAAGCAGCGCCGCCAGCGCCGGAGGGGGCGCGTTTTCAAAGCCGGCCGCCATCGCCCAGAGGAAAAAGCCGATGAGATACAGCATGAGCGCAATCATAACGGCCGCGGCGATGACCGCCCCGGCAAGCTTGTTTTTGGTGTCCTTCTTCCCAATGTTCACAAACTGCGCTCCTTCCTCCTCCAGCGCGTCGATGCGGGCGAGACAGGCCTCCGCGTCGAGCGTCGGGTAGAGCGCGCCGCCGTCGGCCAGCTGCGCGCAGACGAGCTGCATGTTCCGAAGACTTTCCCGCTCGCGCTCCAGCTCGCCGGCGCGGCGGCGCAGGGCGGCCGTCAGGGGAAGGCGGTCTTGCTGCACGGCGCGGATGCACTCGAGCGGAACGCCGAGCTTGCGCAGCAGCTTGATCTTCCGAAGCTCCCGAAGGTCGCTTTCGCTGTAAACGCGGTAGCCGTTCTGGCTGTTGCGGACCGGGGACAGCAGCCCCTCGGCCTCGTAAAAGCGGATGTTCCGCTTGGTGATGCCGACCCGCTGTTCAACCTCGTGGATTTTCATGTGACGCCCTCCCTTCGGAGACAGGCTGCACCCCGTACAGGGTGAAAGGGCAGGCCGAAGGGCCTTTGCCCGGCTCAGGCAATGACAATGGCCAGCATTTCGACCGGCTCCGAGGAGCGGTTGGCGGCCGAATGGAACTGCCCGCCGCCGGTGAACATGATGTCGCCCGCGTGCAGCACCCTGTCAACGCCGTTGTCGTTGACGGTCAGCTCGCCCGACAGGCAGTAATAGATTTCGGCGTCGGGGGAATGGGGGTGCTCGCCGATGGAAACGCCGGGGAGCAGGGTCATGCGCGAGCACAGGCTGCACTTGTCGAGCGTTTCGGCGGGTTCGAGCAGGTGCCGGGTCTCAAATTGGCCCTGCCCGCCGCGCACCTCCTTTTTGATTTCGGTGCGCATATCCTTACAATACTTAACCATACAAAACCTCCGCCTTACCTGAAAATTCGCTTTCAGTATAGCATTTTTCACAGGGAAAGGCAAGAAGCACGGTTGCAAAACACCGCTGTAATGTGATATGATAAAGCGCAAGAGAAAAATGCCGAAGAAGGGGATGTATATGCCCAAATCAGAGGGAGGCGTCGCCGCCGTTGACCGGGCGGTCGACATCATCGAGTATATCTACCAGCAGGGCGGGGAATGTTCGCTCAGCGGCATCGCGCAGGGGCTGTCCATTCCCAAAAGCGCCGTGCACCGTATGCTGCAAACGCTGAAAAACCGCAACTTCATCTATCAGGACGAGCAGACGGGACGTTACGGCCTGGGCACCCGCCTGTTTGTGCTGGGCCGCATGATCGAGGAGAAAAACGCCTTTGTCAGCGTGGTGAAACCCTACGCCGATCGCCTGAGCGCCAAATACAACGAATGTGTCCACGTGACCGTGCCGTATAACGGCGGCGACGAGCTGCCGCGGCAGCTGCTCATCGCCAAGATTCAAAACCCGCAAAGCGTGCTGCGCGTTTCGCCGCCGGTCGGCGCGCTGACCTACTGCCACGCCTCGGCCAGCGGCAAGTGTATGCTGGCCTTTTCCGCCCCCGGCTTTCTGGACAAGTACCGCGGGCGTCCGCTCATCAGCTTTACCGGCAACACCATTACCGACTGGAACACGCTGGAGCGCCAGCTTTCCGAG
>CAKUPI010000066.1 GCA_934675045.1 uncultured Eubacteriales bacterium | reverse complement strand
TTCCCTTTGCGCCCAGCCGCTTCAACGCCGGCAAAATGCTGCCCGCCCGCGACGACGAGGGCGCCATCCGTATTCTCAACGCCGGCAACCTGCCGCTCAGCGAGGACCTCATCGACTTCAACCGCGAGCAGATTGAAAAGCGCGCCACCCACGAAAAGCGCAAGGCCTCCTTCCAGATGGTCATCGACGACGTGTACGCCATTTCCAAGGGCCGCCTCGTCGGCCGCCCCTGGCGCTGAAAGAATCAAATGGCCGGGGAACAGGCGCCCCCGGCTGCAAAATAAACGGTCAGAAGGGCGCCGCGCAGGCGGCGCAGGACCGATTCTGCCAATATTTGATAACGAGAGGAAAAAATCATCATGAAAATTGTCAACCTCGTTTGCTCCAAGGGCCGCACAGGCTTTTACTTTGACGATCAGCGCGCCATCAAGGCGGGCGCCAAGTCCGACGGCTCGGCCTACATCGGCCAGCCGGTGACCGAGGGCTTTACCGCCGTGCGTCAGGCCGGCGAGTCCATTTCGGTCATGCTGGTGCTGGAAAACGGCCAGGTCGCTTACGGCGACTGCGCCGCCGTGCAGTACAGCGGCGCCGGCGGACGCGATCCCCTCTTCCTCGCCGACGACTTCATCCCCGTCATCGAGCGGGTCATAAAGCCGGCTCTGGTCGGCAAAGAGGCCGACAGCTTCAAGGCGCTGTCGGAAATGGTCGAGAGTCTGACCGACAACGGCAAGCGCCTGCACACGGCCATCCGCTACGGCGTGACGCAGGCCATTCTGGACGCCGTCGCCCGCGCCACCTGCCGCCAGATGTGCGAGGTCGTCGCCGACGAGTACGGCTGCACCGTGTCGGACAAAATGATCCCCGTCTTTACCCAGTCGGGCGACAACCGCTACGACAACGCCGACAAGATGATCATGAAGGGCGCGCAGGTGCTGCCTCACGCTCTGATCAACAACGTCGAGACCAAGCTGGGCAAAAACGGCGAAAAGCTGGAAGAGTACGTCGCGTGGCTGCGCGACCGCATTCTCAAGCTGCGCCAGGACGAAAGCTACGTGCCCGTTCTGCACATCGACGTATACGGCACCATCGGCGCCGCCATGGGCAACGACAACTACACCGGCATGGCCGATTATATGCAGAAGCTCGAAGAAATCGCCAAGCCCTTCCGCCTGCGCATCGAAGGCCCGATGGACGTCGAGAACCGCGAGGGGCAGATGCTGGCCCTCAAGGAGCTGACCGCCGAGCTGGACCGCCGCGGCAGCAAGGTGGAAATCGTCGCCGACGAATGGTGCAACACGCTGGAGGACATCAAGTACTTTGCCGACAACAAGGCCGGCCACATGGTGCAGATCAAAACCCCCGACCTGGGCGGCATCAACAACACCGTCGAAGCGGTGCTTTACTGCAAGAAGAAGGGCATCGGCGCCTATCAGGGCGGCACCTGCAACGAGACCGACCGTTCGGCGCAGGTCTGCGTGCAGTGCGCCATGGCCACCTGCCCCGATCAGATTCTCGCCAAGCCGGGCATGGGCGTCGACGAGGGCTTTATGATCGTCTACAACGAAATGCAGCGCATTCTGGCCCTGCGCTGCGCGAGGTAACCCGTTACCGCCTGCACAAAAAAGGACACGCAGATTTTTCCGCGTGTCCTTTAGACCATTTTGCCCATAAAGCGGGGCTTGCTTGCGCCCGAAAGCGCTTGTTTGTCCCTGAAAGCGTTGGTTTGCCCCCTAAAAGAGCTTGATCTTGTTCAAATCCTCCTCGGGCTCGCTTTCGTCGCCCACCAGCCCGACCAGAAGGTAGCGGTTGGTGCTCTGGTCGAAAAAGAGCTTGCGCACCAGACGGAAGTTTTTGATAAGGCCGGTGCTCGGCACGTGCGTGCGCGGGCCGGTGCACGGGTGTAGCACGTCGCCTATCATGACGTGGGCCTCGTCGACGTAGGAGACCGGCAGGTCCAGCGCGATGTCGTGCAGCACCTTTTTTTCCAGGTCGTCAAAATCGATTTCGGGCGCCTCGTCCTGAAAGGTGAGGACAAAGCCGTTTTTGACGTCGTCGTGCTGAAAGCGCCCCAGCTCCCACTTGGGCAGGTAGCGCTCGCACAGGTCCTCGGCCGTGTGGGCCATCTGGCGGATGCGCAGCGAGCGGGAGACAATGTCGTAAACGTCGGACGGCTCGGGGCCGAAGAGCGTGGGCCGGGTGACGATGATCTCCTGCCCGACGCCGATCAGAAGGTGCGCCTTGCGCTTTAAGATGGGGTAAATCAGGTCAAAATGCTCGACGATGACCCGCTTGCCGCGGGCCAGCGCCTCGTTGATGGCGTCGGCCAGCTCGTGCAGCTGCGTAAAGCCGGTCTCGAAGCGGATGTCGAGGTGATAGGTGTGGGGCGTGTAAAAGCTGCTTTGCTCCCCGATGGACAAAATGGGCAGGGGGCGGATGTTGACCCCCTCGTCGTCGTTGGTCAGGTCCAGGCCGGGGAACATGCCGCGGACGAGCATGCTCTTGCCCGAGCCGGCCTCGCCGATAAAGCCGATGAGCCTGTCCGACGGGCTGAGGTAAAGCTGCGAAATCTGAATGCCCAGATCGTACATGCGGCGGCAGCCGCGCGGCGCAAAGTAGACGCTGTAAAGGTGGCAATTTTGTATTTTGGAAACGCTGTACATAAAAAACGCTCCTCCGGAACCGTATTTTTACCATCATACCATTAAATGCCGATGAAAGGAAGTGCTCTTTTGACCAACCTACTTCACAAAAGCTCGGCCGGAACCATGGAATCGAGCGACGTTCTCGTCGAGCTTGAGCCCGCCGAGGGCCTGCACATCGAAATCGAGTCGGCCGTTTACCAGCAGTTCGGCCAGGCCATCGAACAGGCGGTGCGCGAGGTGCTGCGCGAGCAGGGCGTGGAAAACGCCCGTGTGCGCCTGACCGACCGCGGGGCGCTCGAATGCGTCATCCGCGCCCGCGTTGAAACGGCCGTCCGCCGCGGAAGGGAGGAACGCTGATATGCGCCGCAGTATGCTGTTTTTGCCCGGCAACACGCCGAACATTCTGATAAACGGCGACGCGCTGGGCGCCGACGCGGTCATTTTTGACCTTGAGGACGCCGTCTCGCCCGACGAAAAGGACGCCGCGCGGATTCTGGTGCGCTCGGCCATCTCGGCGCTCGGGTACCGCGGCTGCGAGATCATCGTGCGCATCAACGCCATCGACACCCCGTACTGGCAGGCGGATTTGCGCGAGATCATCCCGCTGCGCCCCGCCCTCATCATGCCCCCCAAGACCTCCTGCGCGCAGGACGTTTTGACGGTGGACGCCTTTATCGCCGAACTGGAGCGCGAGCACGGCATGGAGCCGGGCACGGTGCGGCTCATTCCTCTCATTGAGACGGCGCTCGGCGTGGAAAACGCCTACCCGATCGCCGCGAGCTGCCCGCGCGTCGCCGCCATCTTCCTCGGCGGCGAGGATCTGACGGCCGATTTGCGCTGCAAGCGCACCCGCGAGGGCGCCGAAATCGCCTACGCCCGCTCGCGCATGGTGTGCGCCGCCCGCGCCGCCGGCGTCGACGTTTACGACACCCCCTTTACCGACGTCAACGACGACGAGGGGCTGGTGCTCGACGCCAAAACGGCCAAAAGCCTCGGCTTTACCGGCAAGGCGGCCATTTCGCCCCGCCATGTGCCCGGCATCAACGAGGTGTTCAGCCCCTCGCTTGCGGAAATTGACTACGCCTATGAGGTGCTCGAGGCCATCCGCCTGGCCAAGGAGCAGGGGCGCGGCGCCATTTCGCTGCGCGGCAAGATGATCGACGCCCCCATTGTCGCCCGCGCGCGCCAGACCATTGCGGCGGCCGAGCAGCTCGGATTGGGAGGGAAGAGAGCATGAACAGGGAAAAACTTCTGCCGTCGGTCGACGAGGCGGTGCGCCAGTGCGGCCTGCGCGACGGCATGACCATTTCGTTCCACCACCACCTGCGCAACGGCGACTATGTGCTCAACATGGTGCTCGACGCCGTGGCCCGGCAGGGGCTGCGGCACATGACGGTCAACGCCTCGTCGCTGTTTGACACCCACATGCCCCTTGTCGGGCACATCGAACAGGGCGTGGTCAGCGCCTTGGAAACCGACTACATGGCCGGCGGCCTCGGCGCGCACATTTCGCGCGGCCTGCTGCAAAAGCCGGTCGTGTTCCGCAGCCACGGCGGCCGCCCCTATGACATCGAGCGCGGCGCCTCGCCCGTCGACGTCGCCTTTATCGCCGCGCCGACCAGCGACACGATGGGCAACTGCACCGGCAAAACGGGCCCTTCGGCCTGCGGATCGCTGGGCTACGCCTTCCCCGACGCGCTGTATGCCAAAAAAGTCGTCGTCATCACCGACAACCTGGTGCCGTACCCGCTCAGGGACTGGTCGATTGACGAAACGCACGTCGACTACGTCGTCAAGGTCGACCAAATCGGCGACCCTTCGGGCATTGTCTCGGGCACGACCAAAATCACCCGCGACCCGGTGGGGCTGGTCATGGCCGACACGGCGGCCCGCGTCATCGCCGCCTCGGGCCTTTTGAAAGACGGCTTCTCCTTCCAGACCGGCGCCGGCGGCGCGTCGCTGGCGGCCGCCAAGTACCTGAAGGACATCATGCTGCGCGAAAAAATCCAGGGCAGCTTCGGCCTGGGCGGCATCACCGGCTACATGGTCGACATGCTCAACGAGGGCTGCTTTGAAACCCTGATCGACGTGCAGTGCTTTGACCTTAAGGCGGTCGAGTCCATCCGCCAAAACCCGCGCCACCGCGAGATTTCCGCCATGCACTACGCCAGCCCCGGCGCCCGCTCGGCCGTCGTCGACAGCCTCGACGTCGTCATTCTGGGCGCCACCGAAATCGACCTCGACTTCAACGTCAACGTGCACACCGACTCGCAGGGCCGCATCATGGGCGGCTCGGGCGGACACAGCGACACGGCGGCCGGCGCCAGGCTGGCCATGATCATCGCGCCGCTGTCGCGCGCGCGCCTGCCCATCGTCACCGAGCGCGTCACCTGCGTTTCGACGCCGGGCGAGACCATCGACGTGCTGGTCACGCAGAAGGGCGTCGCCGTCAACCCGCGGCAGAAGGAGCTGGCGCAGCGCCTGCGCGACGCCGGCCTGCCCGTCTGCGGCATCGACGAGCTCAAGGCCCGCGCCGAGGCGCTGACCGGCGTGCCGCGGCCCATCGCGCGCGGCGATCGCCCCGTGGCCGAGGTGCTGTACCGCGACGGCAGCCATCTGGACACCATTTATAATGTAGGGTAATGCGCAGAGAGAAGGGCCGTTCCTTTACGGAACGGCCCTTCTCCTTAAGAATCGTATTCCAGAATGTAAAGGGCCTCGCCCTGCGTGTCCAGCACAGCGAGCACATAGTTGCCCGGCTTTCCGTCTGGGCGCAGGTGGCCGCCTGTGCCCCGGTACTGCCAAATCCCTGCTTCGGGCGGTGTCCCATTCGCGGCGCTGTAATGCTGCGTCAGCCAGTCGGGGAAAGGAAGCGCCTGCCAGCCTGCCTGACGCGCCTTGCCGGACAGAGGGGCCGCCTTTTCACCGAGTGAAAACCGCGTCAGACGTATGCCGTCCCCTAAAAATCCCCCATGTGAGTCATAAAGAACTTCGCCGGATGCGCCGAAGGGGAAGACCACGGCAAAGTATCGAAAACAGATTCCCTGCGGAGTATTCGCCCAACAGACGGCGCCCGACAGCAAAGCGGCAAGGACAGTACAAACAAGAATAAGCCTTTTTTTGCCGCCTGGCATGAAGAAGTGCTTTGCTTTGTTATACACTTTCATCGATCGATATCGAAATTTCCATTACATTGAGTACGCCGGCGTTCTGATTTAACCAGGCCCAGTTGTTAACCAAGTAATGCATTGGAATCACCTCAGTAAAATATATAATATAAGTACATTATACAATATTGCACTAAAAAGTCAATTGAAAAATAAAAAAGTATGGTAAAAAATAAAAAATGGAGTAAAACAGGAGCTGTTTTTGATACGGCAGAGGCTCATTACGAGGTGCTGTACCGCGACGGCAGCCATCTGGACACCATTTATAATATAGAGTAAGCCCCGCTTTCACAAAGAACGCCCCCGTTCCGGCTCTGGGAACGGGGGCTTTTGCGCGGGCATGGGACAGCGCCGTCAGCGCGGGACGAGCTGGTAGCGCTCGCTGGTGCACACAACGCGCGTTTCGCGGACAAACTGCTTGCGCTGCAAAAAGTCGCAGTTTTCGCAATAGACCTGCTGAATGACGATTCGATCCTGATGCGAGTCGTTGAGCAGCGGGTTTTCGGTGCAGCGGATAAACTCAAAGGCGCCCCAGCTCGATTCGTAGTTTTCCAAAAGGAGACTGCTGCTGCCGCAGAAGGTGCATTTTTCGCCCTTGGGCGCGGTCCAGCGGACGCTTGCGTACTCGCGCTTTTCGGTCACGGGTCCGGGGACAAACTGTTTCGGTTCCTGCCCGGCGCCGAGGTTGACGCCGGTGGGCGCTGCGGTATCGGCCGCGGCCAGAAAGGACAGCGGCAAAAGGGCCGCAAGGCAGGCCAGCAGGCAAATGAGTATTCGTTTCATAGGCACCGCCTTTCACAGGGAATCTGCGCGGCAAAGGGAGCGCGCACAGATCGGCATATACACAAACGGTCAGTGCTGCTTGCAAAGGGTGCGCCACTCGACAAAGAGCTGATCGCCGTAAAGAAGCTGACATTCCTCGTCGGTGCAGAGGATGTTCTGAAAGATGACGCGCTGCTGCACCTGGTCATTGAAGTTCGGGTTGCGGGGGCAGCGGGAAAAGCTTGTCGTCAGCCAGCGATTGCTGAGCCGGTAGGAGTCCAGAAAAAGTGCGCTGCCGCAGCGGCGGCACACCGCGCCCTCGGGGACATCGGTCCAGAGCGCGTCGCCCTCGGGCGGAGGGGTCCGCGGCGTGTCGATCCGGCGGAACCAGCCGTCGCTGCCGACTTCCTGCCACATGTCGCGCTCCGGGTCGTAGATTTTGGGCTTGGGGGTGTTGATTTCCAGACGGATCTCAAGGCCGGGCGGCAGGGCTTCGCTCGCGGGTGCGGCCAAAACGGTGGCGGGAACGAGCGAGCACAGCGCCGCAAGGGCGGCAAAGATCATGGCAGCCGCACGTTTGTACACAGGTGTTCACCTCCTAATGAGTGCAGTTTACCTTCGTTTCAATGGTTGTGGTGGTATAGCCGTAGCCGCATCGAGCGCATGTCATCATTTGGTAGACGTTGCGTTTTTGCACCTGATCGTTGTAATTGGGGTTTTTGGGGCAAAGTTGAAAGCCCGTAGTAACCCATGAACTGTACTCGGTGGAGAAGTGCATAGGACCATCGCATTCCGGGCAAGGCTCCCAACGCGCAGGCTCTATTGCGGGCGCTCCTGCAAAGATAAAGCTCATAACGGTAGGAACGAGAAGCATTAACGTCAAAATAAAGGCGAAAGTTCTTTTCGTTTTCAGATAATCCTCCTTTTACAATTCCGTTTTCATGTGGTTGCAATTCTTGTCCGGGAAGGGCTGACGCGCCGCAGCAGAAGGCAAGGGCGCGTGAGCCGGAAAAAATCCATGGGACTCACTCCTTTCAGCCGGGTGCGGCAATGTACTATGCTGTTACAATAAAAGGATACAACAGATTTTCGGAAAAGTCAACCAAAGTTGTGCGGTATGACCAAAAAATGCACGATGTGCAAAGAAAGAGAGGGAAGGAGAAAAAAAGGGGAAAATGCTGCGATTTTTCAAGAAAATCCTTGACAATGCCCGGCCGGTATAGTATCATATAAAAGCGCCTGTTGTGCAAGACATGCTATAACTGCGCGCAAACGCGATGAAGCCGGAGATTGCCGCCCGCGGGCGGGTAACTTCGGCCGAGTAAGTCCGACAATCGGGCGGCAGAGAGCTGAAAACAGACGAGTCTCCATGAAAGCGGGGAACTACCGGTCACAGACCGGCAAGCCCGGCCGGAAACCAACGTCTGTCTTGTAATGCCGGAGCCAAGCGTGTATCCCGGTTTCTTTTATGCCCAAAACGCGATACACACGGTAGCGTGGCACGCTTTCCGCCGTACAATGTCGCCAAAAAACATTGTATGAAAGTACCAAGGAGGAAAACAGCACATGGCAGACATGCAGAAAATCCGCATCAGACTGAAAGCCTATGACCACCAGCTCATCGATCAGGCTGCCGAAAAAATCGTCGAGACGGCCAAGCGCGCCGGCGTCGAGGTCTCCGGCCCCATCCCCCTGCCGACCGACAAGAAGGTCGTCACCATCCTGCGCGCCGTTCACAAATATAAGGACAGCCGCGAGCAGTTCGAGCGCCGCACCCACAAGCGCCTCATCGACGTTCTGAACCCGACCCAGAAGGCCGTCGAAGCACTGATGAGCCTGGACCTGCCGGCCGGCGTCGACATCGAGATCAAGCTGTAAAAGGAAGCAACCCGTGCCCGCACAGCGGGCGGGTCAAGTTGGGGAAACCCAACCAATAACCTGAAGGAGGAACACCATGCTGAAAGCAATTATCGGGAAAAAGGTCGGCATGACGCAGATCTTTGACGAGACGGGCAAGGTTATTCCCG
>CAKUPI010000065.1 GCA_934675045.1 uncultured Eubacteriales bacterium | reverse complement strand
TGCCGAATACGGCTTCGAGCCGCGGAAAATCATCGATTTGAAGGCGCTGATGGGCGACGCCTCCGACAACATCCCCGGCGTGCCGGGGATCGGCGAAAAGACGGCCCTCGATCTGGTGCGCCGCGGCGGAACGCTGACGCAGATTTACGACAACCTGGACGCCCTCGGCCTCAAGCCGGCGGCACTGCGCAAGCTGACCGAGGGGCGCGGCAAGGCCTTTTTGTCCCACGACCTGGCCACCATCCGCTGCGACGCGCCGATGGACTTCGCGCCCGGGGACGCGCTGGTGCAAAAGCCCGACGAGCAGAGGCTGTACGAGCTTTTGGTGCGGCTGGAGTTTCAAAAGCTGATCGACAAGCTGGGCCTTTCGGGCAGCGGCTGCTCCGCCGCGGCGCAGCGCCCGGAATACGCCCTTGTGCGTGTGGAGGACGACGCGCGCGCCGCGGCGCTTTTGCAGAGCTGGCGCGGCGGGGATCCGGTGGCCGTCACGGCGCTGCCCGGGCTTGCCGGTGTGGCCGTGGCGCTGCCCGGGCAGTGCACGGTGGCGCTGCGCGGCGAGCTTCCCGGCTATGACGCCTTTGCCGCGGCGCTCTTTGCCGCCGACATCCCCAAGGCGGTCCACGACTGGAAGGGGCTTTATACCCTTTTGGCGCGGGAGGGCGTCGAGGGGGCGGGCGTCGTTTTCGACACCTGTCTGGCCGCCTATCTGCTCGACCCCAACGCGGGGAGCTACACGCCGGAAAAGCTGGCGCTGAGCGAGCTTTCGTACGAGCTGCCGCCGGCGGGCGCGTATCTGGCGGACGGCGCCTTTTCGCCCCTGTCCGACCGGCAGGCCGCCCTTGAGGCGCTGGCGGCGCACACGGCGGCGGTGCGCGCGCTGTACGAAAAGCAGCGGCCCCGGCTGGAAGAGCTGCACATGACCGGGCTTTTGCAGACCATCGAGCTGCCGCTGTCGCCCGTGCTGGCCCGCATGGAGCGCGAGGGCATGGCGCTGGACCGCGCGCAGCTGGAGGCCTTCGGCGGCACGCTGACGGCCCGCATCGCCGAGCTGGAAAAGCAGATTCACGGCTATGCCGGCGAGAGCTTCAACATCGGCTCGACCCGGCAGCTCGGCGCCATTCTCTTTGAAAAGCTGGGGCTGAAGGCGGTCAAAAAAACCAAGACCGGCTATTCGACCGACGCCGAGGTGCTGGAAAAGCTGCGCGGCCGCCACCCCATCATCGACTGCCTGCTCGAGTACCGTATGCTGACCAAACTCAAAAGCACCTATGTCGAGGGGCTTTTGAAGGTGCTGGCGCCCGACGGGAAGATTCACACCACCTTTCAGCAGACGGTGACCAACACCGGGCGGCTGAGCTCGACCGACCCCAATTTGCAGAACATTCCGGTGCGCAGCGAGCTGGGCGGCCAGGTGCGCCGCTGCTTTGTCCCGCGCGAGGGCTGGGTGTACGTCGACGCCGACTATTCGCAGATCGAACTGCGCATTCTGGCGCACATCGCCGGCGACGAGCACATGCTGCGGGCCTTTGAAAAGGGCGAGGACATTCACACCGTCACGGCGTCGCAGGTGTTCGGCGTGCGGCCCGAGGAGGTCACCCCCCTGATGCGCCGCCGGGCCAAGGCGGTCAACTTCGGCATTGTTTACGGCATTTCGGCCTTTTCGCTGGCCGACGACATCGGCGTCACCCGCGCCGAGGCCCAGCAGTACATCGACGCCTACCTGCAAAGCTATTCGGGGGTGCGCGGCTATATGGAGCACATCCGGCAGAAGGCGCGCGAGGACGGCTATGTCGCCACCCTGTACGGCCGCCGCCGCCCGCTGCCCGAGCTGCACTCGAGCAACTTCAATCTGCGCTCCTTCGGCGAGCGCGTCGCGCTCAACATGCCCATTCAGGGCACGGCGGCCGACATCATCAAAATCGCCATGATCGCCGTCGACGCCCGCCTGCGGCGCGAAAAACTGCGGGCGCGCCTTGTTTTGCAGGTGCACGACGAGCTGATGGTCGAGGCGCCGCGCGAGGAGCGCGAGCAGGTGCAGCACATTCTGGAAGAGGAAATGGAAGGGGCGGCCGCGCTGCGCGTGCGGCTGCTGGCCGAAGCGGCGTGGGGGGACAACTGGTATGACGCCAAGCACTGAGATTCGGGTCTCCCCCTTGCAGGCACGGCACATTCAGGCCGTCGCCGCGCTGGAAAACCGGATTTTTTCCGACCCGTGGAGCCAAAACACCCTGCGCGGCGAGCTGGAAAGCCCGCTGTCGCGCTGGTTTGTCCTGGAAGAGGGCGGGCGCGTGCTCGGCTACGTCGCCACGATGAACATCGCCGGCGAGGTGCACGTCACCAACGTCGCCGTGGACCCTCAGCACCGGCGCCGGGGGTACGCCCGCCTGCTGCTTTGGCACGCCATGCGCTTTGCGCGCCAAAGCGGGGCCTTTTGCATGACGCTCGAGGTGCGCGAGAGCAACGCCCCCGCCATCGCCCTGTACCGGGCCTTGGGCTTTGCGCCCGTCGGCCTGCGGCCCCGCTATTACCACGACCCCGAAGAGAGCGCTCTTCTGATGACTTTGCAGCTAAGTGAGGAAGAACTATGATCATTTTGGCCATTGAAAGCTCGTGCGACGAGACGGCGGCCGCCGTCAGCCGCGACGGGCGTGAAATCCTGTCCGACGTCGTCTATTCCCAGGCCGGCATCCACGCGCTGTACGGCGGCGTGGTGCCGGAAATCGCCTCGCGCCAGCACGCCGAAAAGGTGACGCTGGTCGCCGAAGAGGCGCTGCGCCGCGCCGGTGTGACGCGGGGGGAGATCGACGCCGTCGCGGCGACCTGCGCGCCGGGGCTGATCGGCGCGCTGCTGGTGGGGGCCAACTTCGCCAAGGCGTGCGCCCTTTCGCTCGGGGTGCCCTTTATTCCCGTTCACCATATCCGCGGCCACATCGCCGCCTGCTATGTCGCAGACTCGGGCTGGAAGCCCCCCTTTACCGCGCTGGTGGCCTCGGGCGGCCACACCGTCGTCATCGACGTGGAGGACTACACCCGCATGACGGTGGTCGGCGCCTCGCGCGATGACGCCGCCGGCGAGGCCTTTGACAAAATCGCCCGCGTCTTGTCCCTGCCCTATCCGGGAGGCGCCGCCATCGACCGGCTGGCGCAAACGGGTGACGCGGACAAATACCGCCTGCCGCGGGCCGACGTGCATGACGCCCCCTTTGACTTCAGCTTCTCCGGGCTGAAAACGGCGGCCGTCAATCTGGTGCACAACGCCGCGCAGAAGGGGGAGGAGATCGACCGCGCCGCGCTGGCCGCCGGCGTATGCCGCGCCGTGGCCGACAGCGTCGTGCCCCGCGTGGTGCAGGCCGCCCTGCGCTGCGGGAGAAAGAAAGTGGCCGCCGCCGGCGGCGTGGCCGCCAATTCGGTGCTGCGCGCCGGGCTTGAGCGGGAATGTGCCCGAAACGGCCTTTCGCTCTGCCTGCCCCCGCTGCGCCTGTGCGGCGACAACGGCTCGATGATCGCGGCGCAGGCCTATTACGAGGCTTTGGCGGGCAACATCGGCACAAGCGCCCAGAACTGCTACGCCACCATGCCGGCCAGCCAGTGCCTTGCGGCGCAGGAGTGAAAACCTGTCAGTTTTTGGCTACAACAATTTGTAAACAAGTCGTAAAAACCGAGATTATGTAAACCCAGAGCCTGTCGATAAAATCTCCCTTTCGGCGTTTGCGGGTTTGACAGATTTTATCAAATTTTTCGCAAGGCGTTGCAAACACTGTCTTTGGGGGTTGTGGAAAACTCTGTGGAAAATGTGGATAACTTTTTGTAGACGCCGGGGAATAAAACTTTTATGTCACGCCGGGGCGCAGCTTTGGCGCCGGGCGCGGGCAGGCGGAAGCCCTTTGCAGAAAAAAACACAAACTATTTTTTTCTGACTTCTTGAAAAAAACCAAAATATTTTGTATAATAATATTTTGAGGGGGCTCGTACATGGAAAAAAAGATTTCATCCGCTGTCATTCGGCGGATGCCGCGTTATTATAGACATCTGGAAGAGCTGGACAAAGAGGGAGTGGAACGCATTTCGTCCGAGGTGCTGGCCGCGAAAATGGGGCTGACCGCCTCGCAGGTCCGGCAGGACTTCAACTGCTTCGGCGGGTTCGGGCAGCAGGGCTACGGCTACAACGTGCAGACGCTGCTGCAATCCATCGCCTCGATCCTGCACATCGATCAGGGGCACACCGCCGTGCTGGTCGGCGTCGGCAACCTCGGCCGCGCCCTTTTGCGCAATTTTCACTTCGATTCCTGCGGCTTTACCGTGGTCGGCGCCTTTGACCCGGAGCCGGAGCAGATAGGCCGGAACATCGGCGGCGTCACCATCCGCCCGCTGAGCGAGCTGGGGGGATTTGTCCGCCGGACGCACCCCGATATCGCCATTCTGACGGTGCCGGTGCAGGTCGCGCGCGAAACGGCCGTGCAGCTGGTCGAATGGGGCGTGCGCGGCATCTGGAACTTTACCAACATCGACCTGCACCTTGAGCTGAACGACGTCTGTGTGGAAAACGTCCATTTTTCCGAAAGCCTGATGGTGCTTTCGTACCGTCTCTGACTTTTCTTTTTCCGCCGGCGGTGGTATAATAGCAGCCGGAAAGAGTATACGGGGCAACCCGTACCGGATTGAAGGAGGAAAGCAGTATGAACCTTTCCACGAAAGGCATTCCCAAAAAAGGCCTGCCGGAGGGCTTTGTGTACATCGACGAGCTCATTCCCGACTGCATCATCGACGCCAAATACGCCGGAACCGACAACTTTATGGGCCGCCCGGCCGAGGGCTACAACCAGCCGCTGGTCGTCATGACCACGCAGGCGGCCGAGGGCTGCGTCAAGGCGGCCGAAATCCTGCGCAGGCAGGGCTATGTGATGAAGTTTTTTGACGCCTTCCGCCCCCAGCGCGCCGTCAACGACTTTATCCGCTGGGGCGACGACGTCGAGGACCAGCGGCGCAAGCCCGTTCAGTACCCCAACGTCGAAAAGGCCGCCATGTTTGACCTCGGGTATATTTCCCGCAAATCGGGCCACTCCCGCGGCAGCTCGGTCGACCTGACCCTTGTGGACAGCAAGACCCATCAGGAGCTTGACATGGCCAGCATCTTTGACTTTATGGACGTGCGCTCCCACCCGGGCGCGGCCGGACTGACCGAGCAGCAGGAGAAAAACCGCCGGATTCTGTCCGATGCCATGTGCGCCTGCGGCTTTGTGCCGTACGAGTGCGAGTGGTGGCATTTCAATCTGGCCACCGAGCCGTATCCCGACACCTATTTTGACTTCCCCATTGAATAAGAACCGGCGCAGGCGCGGCCTTTTGGCTGCGCCTGTTTCGATCGGCGCCGCCGCCGGGCAAACGGCCGAAAAAATGCCGGATATGCCCGCTTCCGGGCGAAAAAATGATTGAAATTCCGGAAAAGACATGTTAAAATAAAGACAAAGCAAGCCCCGCTTACAAAACGACACAAGGCAACCGAACACAGTGAAACGGTCCGGACCTTGGCCGCAAAGGGGCGGCGTGTGCCGCCTGCCGATTGCCGGGCCTTCACAATACAGAAAGGAAGGCAATGAAATGAAAGGGTTCGCAATGATCAAGATCGGCCAGACTGGCTGGATCGAAAAGGAAGTGCCCACCTGTGGCCCGATGGACGCTATCTGCAAACCCCTTGCACTGGCGCCCTGCACCTCTGACGTACATACCGTGTGGGCAGGGGCAATCGGCGATCGGCGGGACATGATTCTGGGACACGAGGCAGTCGGCGAGGTTGTCGAGGTCGGCAAGCTGGTCAAGGACTTTAAAGTCGGCGACCGGGTGCTGGTTTCGGCCATTACACCGGACTGGAACTCCCTGGAAGCGCAGGAGGGCTTTGCCATGCACTCCGGCGGAATGCTCTCCGGGTGGAAGTTCTCCAACTTCAAAGACGGCGTGTTCGGGGAATACTTCCACGTCAACGACGCCGACGGAAACCTCGCCCTGCTGCCCGAGGGCATGGATCTGGGCGCGGCCTGCATGCTCAGCGACATGGTCCCCACCGGCTTCCACGGCGCGGAGCTGGCGGACATTCAGTTCGGCGACAACGTGGCGGTGATCGGCATCGGCCCGGTCGGCCTCATGTCCGTTGCCGCCGCGGCCATTCGCGGCGCGGCCGACATTTACGCGGTGGGCTCGCGCCGCAACTGCGCCGAGCTGGCGCGGGAGTTTGGCGCTACCGACATCATCAACTACCGTGAGGGCGACATTGTCGAGCAGATCATGGAAAAAACGCACGGCAAGGGCGTCGATCGCATCATCGTCGCCGGCGGCGACAACGACACCTTTGCGCAGGCCATTCGCATGCTCAAGCCGGGCGGGGTGATCGGCAACGTCAACTACCTCGGCGAGGGAGACACCATCGGGCTGCCGCGCGTCGAGCTGGGCTGCGGAATGGGTCACAAGAAGATCGTCGGCGGGCTGATGCCCGGCGGACGTCTGCGTTCGGAGAAGCTGGCCCGGCTGATTCAGTCCGGCCGCATTCACCCCGAAAAGCTCATCACGCACACCTTCCACGGGCTGGAGAACGTGGAACCCGCGCTTGCGCTGATGAAAGACAAGCCGAAGGACCTGATCAAGCCGCTGGTCCTGCTGTAAGCATCATTTATCCGACAGGCCGCCGCGCAGAGCAGCTTTGCACTCTGCGCGGCGGCTTTTTGCCTTTCCCCGCGTCCGGCCGGACGGCCGCGGGCCGCGCCGCGGCAAGCTCTGCACGGGCAGAGGCGGTTTTATTTGCTTTTTGCAGGGTAAACCGCTATAATCGGTAGTAAGGAATGACGGAACGGCACAATATGGAGGTGCTTTATGAGACACAAACGACTGCTTTCGATTTTGCTGACCCTCTGTACCCTTTTGTCGCTGACGGCGCTGCCCGTTTCGGCGGCCTACTCCGACACGGCCGGACACTGGGCCAAAACCTATATCGACGACGTCAGCGCAAAGGGGATTTTCAAGGGCTACGAGAACAACACCTTTCGCCCCTACAACAATCTGACCGCCGCCGAAGCGCTGGTTTTGTGCGGGCGGGTCTGCGGCGTTTCCAGCGTTGTCGCCTCGTCGGTGCACACCAAGTGGAAGAGCACCCTCGACTCCATTCTGGGGACGTCCTACGCATGGGCGCGCACCGAGCTGGCCGTCTGTCTGGAGGCCGGCATTCTGACCGCCGAAGAGCTGCGGACGCTGCAAGGCGCCGCCGCGCTCGGCAGGGAGATGAAAAAAGAGGATCTTGCCATGTACCTTGTGCGGGCGATGGGCCTGACCGAGCTGGCCAGCGGGCTGGTCGACTACACCCTTGCCTTTGCCGACGTCGACGCCATTTCGCAGAGCCGCAGGCCCTATGTGTACCTGCTCAAGCTGTATGAAATTGTCGAGGGCGACACGAAAAACCAGTTTTCGCCCAAGCTGGCCGTCAACCGCGCCGTGGTCGCCACCATGCTGTCGCGCGTGCTGGCCTTTATGGCAAAAAACAACATTGTCGTCGAGCTGCCCGATTACACCACCTACCGGTGGGCGGCGGGCAATATCGTCGCCGTGACGGCGGGGGACAAGGACACCACCGTGCTGTCGCTCAAGAGCGACGTCTCGGGCGCGCAGAGCGTCACGCTGCCCGCGAAGGTCGACGTTTATCGCTACAACATGCAGTCCGGGCCGTCGGCGCTGCAAACGGGGCTTTACGCGCGCGTCGCGTTTAGCAGCACCGGAAAGGCGGCGGCCGTGCGCCTGTACGGTGGGCAGCAGACCGTCAGCGGCACGGTGACGGCCTTTACGCAAAACTCCGTCACCCTCAACGCCGGCGGAACGCCGCGCACCCTGCCGGTGACCCGGCTGACCGAGGTGCTGGCCGGGAAAAAGGCGGGCGACCGCAGCGTGATCGATCCGCAGGCCGGGTACACCTCGGCGGTGTGCACGCTCGACGCGGCCGGCGGGCTGCTGACCCTGCGCCTGAGCGGCGGGTCGTATCTGGAAGAGGGGCTGCTGACCGGCGTGGAAACGGCGGCGGGCGTCACCACGCTGGCCGTCACCGGCTATGACGGCGTTACGCGGCGGCACCCGATCGGCGCGGAGGCGGCCGTCGCCGTCAACGGCGTGGCCGGAACGCTCAGCAAGAGCCACACCGGCAGCCATGTCACGCTGCGCCTGTCCAACGACACGGGCGCCGTGCTGTCGGCCGCCGTCGACACCGTCACCCGCTATGTGCAGGGCGGCGTGAGTGGCGTCATCCTGTCCAGAACCCCGCATCAGCTGGGGATCACCGATTTGACAACCGGGAAAACGACCAGTTACAGCGTCAACGCCGCAGCGTCGGTCACCTATGCCGGCGAAAAGGTCGAGTTTAAGGACGTCAAGGTCAACTGGTTTGTGACGGCGCGGCTGGACAGCACGGGCGCGCTGGCCGAAATTACGGCCAACCCCGGCTCGACGGTCACCGAGGGCAAGCTGACCGGCATCACCTACGGAACCACCGTTTTGCTCGAGGTCACCGACGCCGACGGCGTCAAGACCCGCTTCAGCATGCCGGTCGACAGCCTGCCGGACTTCAAGCGGGGCGGCAAAAAAAGCTCGCTC
>CAKUPI010000064.1 GCA_934675045.1 uncultured Eubacteriales bacterium | reverse complement strand
CGGCCGGGGAGGCGCCGAAAAAGCCGTCCGCCCGCAAAAAGGCGGCCAAGGCCGAGGCGGACGCGGCCGGGGAGGCGCCGAAAAAGCCGTCCACCCGCAAAAAGACGGCCCCGAAGGCCGAGAGCAATGAATAGGGCGGTGGTCGTCGGTGCCGGTCTGGCCGGCAGCGAAGCGGCGTGGCAGCTGGCGCAGCGCGGCGTCGCCGTCACGCTGTACGAAATGCGGCCGGAGCACCGCTCGCCCGCCCACCACACGCCGCTGTTTGCCGAGCTGGTCTGCTCCAACTCGCTGCGCGGCGCGGCGCTCAGCACGGCGCCCGGACTTTTGAAAGAAGAGCTGCGGCGCACAGGCTCTCTGTTGATGCAGTGCGCCGACCGGTGCGCCGTGCCGGCAGGGGGGGCGCTGGCCGTCGACCGCGAGCGCTTTTCGGAGCTGGTCACCGCGCGCTTGAGCGGGCATCCGCTCATCACCGTCGTGCGCGAGCGGGTGACCGCCGTGCCGGACGGCGAGGCCGTCGTCATTGCGTCGGGCCCGCTGACGGAGGGGGCGCTGGCCGACAGCATTGCGCAGACGCTGGGGCAGAGCCAGCCGCTGCACTTTTACGATGCGGCGGCCCCCATTGTCTCCTTTGCCAGCATCGACATGGACAAGGCGTACTTTGCGTCGCGCTACAACAAGGGCGAGGCCGATTACATCAACTGCCCGATGGACCGGGAGCAGTACCTGTCCTTTGTCGAGGAGCTTAAGCGGGCGGAAGAAGCGCCGGTGCACGGCTTTGAGGACAAAAAGGTCTTTGAGGGCTGTATGCCGGTCGAGGTCATGGCGCGCCGCGGGGTGGACACCCTGCGCTACGGGCCTATGAAGCCGGTCGGCCTGCGCGATCCGCGCACCGGGGCGCGGCCCTATGCCGTCGTGCAGCTGCGCGCCGACAACGCGCAGAAAAGCATGTACAACATGGTCGGGTTTCAGACCCACCTGCGCTTTCCCGAGCAAAAACGGGTCTTTTCCATGATACCGGGGCTGGAAAACGCCGAGTTTCTGCGCTACGGCGTCATGCACCGCAACAGCTTTCTGCGCTCGCCCGGGCTGCTCGACCGGTATTACCGGGTCATCGGGCAGGAGCGGCTGTGGTTCGCCGGCCAGATCACCGGCGTCGAGGGCTATATTGAATCGGCGGCGTCGGGGCTGTGCGTCGGAATCAACCTGGCACGCCGGCTTTCCGGCCGGGCGCTGATCGATTTTCCGCCCGAGACGGCGCTGGGCGCGCTGGCCGGGCACATCAGCACGGAAAACCGCGACTTCCAGCCGATGAACATCAATTTCGGCCTCTTGCCCCCCATGCCTGAGCGCATACGCGGCAAACGCGAGCGCTACATGGCGCTGGCGCAGCGCGCGCTCGAGCGGCTGGAGACGCTGAGACCCCTTTATCAGGAGGATTTGCAAAGTGAAAATCATACTTGACGCCATGGGCGGCGACAACGCGCCCGACGAGATTGTCAAAGGCGCCGTTCTGGCCGCGGATCAGCTGAACGTCGACATTCTGCTCGTCGGCGACGAAAAGCGCGTGCGCGCCCTTTTGCAGCAGAACCTGCCCAAAAATGCCGGCCGCATCACCGTGCAGCACGCCGGTGAAGTCATTACCATGGAGGACAACCCCGTTTCTGCCGTGCGGCAGAAAAAGGATTCCTCGCTCGCCGTGGCGCTGCGCCTTCTCGGCGAGGGGGCGGGCGACGCCATGGTCAGCGCCGGAAGCACCGGCGCCGTGCTGACGGGAGCTACCCTGTTTGTCAAGCGCATCAAGGGCGTGCGCCGCGCCGCGCTGGCCCCCGTCCTGCCCACGGTCCGGGGCGGAAGCCTGCTGGTCGACTGCGGCGCCAATGTCGAGTGCACGGCCGAATACCTGACGCAGTTTGCCTTTATGGGCTATTACTACGCCCAAAAGCAGATGGGCATTGCCAACCCGCGCGTCGGCCTCATCAACAACGGCACCGAGGAGACCAAGGGCACCGACGCGCTCCGCGAGACCTATCAGATTTTGAAAAAGGCCTCGGAGGAGGGCAAAATCCACTTTGTCGGCAACATCGAGGGCCGCGACATTCCGCAGGGCGAGGCCGACGTGCTGGTGTGCGACGGCTTTACGGGCAACGTCGTTTTAAAGACCATTGAGGGCGTAGGGCTTTTCTTTGTCGGCAAGGTCAAGGAGATCTTTATGAAAAACGCCGCCACCAAGCTGGCCGGTGCCATCGTCAAGCCGGGGCTGCGCGAGTTTAAGAAAATGCTCGACTACAACGAGGTCGGCGGCGCGCCCCTTCTGGGCATCAGCAAGCCCATTGTCAAAGCGCACGGATCGTCGGGCGCCGAGGCCGTCAAGAACGCCGTTCGGCAGGCCGTGCTTTACACCGAGGGCGGCGTGGTGGCCGAGATCGAGCGCAGCATCGGCGAGCTTAAGCGGGCCGGCGAGAGCTGACAAAAAAGCAGTAGACAAAGAAGAAAAGCTCTGTTATAATCCATGGATGGTAACGCCGCTGTCAAAGGGCAGCGGGCGGCAACATCTGTGCTGGAGGTGAGTTGAATGATTTTTGAGAAGCTGTGTGATCTGGTGGCCAATCAGTTTGGCGTCGACCCGGATGAAGTGACCATGGAAACTTCGTTTGTCGACGATTACAGCGCCGACTCCATCGACATCGTCGAGCTGATGATGGCGGTCGAGGAAACTTTCCACCTCGGCGAGGTCGAGGAAAATGCCCTGGAGAATATCAAAACCATCGGCGACGTCGTCGAGTATATCAAAACCCACGTTGAGGATTAAAAAATGCATAAGCTGTTTGGCGTGTACCCCTATACCTTTCAGGACAAGGGGCTTTTGCAGAATGCGCTGACCCACAGCTCGTACGCCAACGAAAACCGCGATAAGGGAGCGCTCAGCAATGAGCGGCTGGAGTTTTTGGGAGACTCGGTGCTGGGGCTTATCTGCGCCGAAACGATTTATTCCGAGTACTCCGACCTGCCCGAAGGCGATTTGACCAAGCTGCGCGCCGCCATCGTGTGCGAAAGCTCGCTTTATCAGTTTGCCTGCCAAATCGGTCTGGGCGAGCACCTGCTTTTGGGCCGCGGCGAACGCGCGGGAGGCGGCGCCAGCCGCCCGTCGGTGCTGGCCGACGCCGTCGAGGCGGTGCTGGCCGCGCTGTATCTGGACGGCGGCATGGAGGCCGCCCGCGGCTTTATCGTGGACTTTATTCACCGCAAGGCGGCCGAGACGGTGCGCGTCGGCCGCGTCGTCGATTATAAGACGGCGCTGCAGGAAATCGTGCAGAAAAACCACGAGGAAACGCTGGAATACTGCCTGAAGGAAGCGCGCGGACCCGACCACGACAAGCGCTTTGTCATCGAGCTGCGCATCAATTCCAACGTCGTCGCCGAGGGCGAGGGCCGGAGCAAAAAACAGGCGGAGCAGGCGGCGGCCCGCGCCGCGCTCGAGCTGATGGGAGAATAAAAAGAAGTCTTTGAAAGCTTGTCTGAGTTTTCAAAGACTTCTTTTTCATGCTTTTTGTTGTAATGGCCCGAGAATGTTGGTAAAATAATAAGATAGCATTGGCGCCGCCCGGCGCAGAGAGGTGAAACGGTGTACTTAAAATCACTTGAGATACAGGGCTTTAAGTCCTTCCCCGACAAAACGCTGCTGGAGTTCAGCGCGGGCATCAGCACCGTTGTCGGGTCCAACATTGTCGATGCCATCCGCTGGGTTTTGGGCGAGCAGTCGACCAAAACGCTGCGCGGCGGAAAAATGCAGGACGTCATTTTCGGCGGCACGCTGCGCCGGCCGCCGCAGGGCTACTGCGAGGTGTCGCTGACGCTGGACAACGGCGACCGCGCTCTCGACCTCGATTACGCCGAGGTCACCGTTACACGCCGCTATTACCGCTCGGGCGACAGCGAGTTTTTCATCAACCGCCGCTCCGTGCGGCTGAAGGACATTCACGAGCTGTTTATGGATACCGGTCTGGGACGAGACGGGTATTCCATCATCGGGCAGGGGCGCATTGACGAGATTTTGTCGGTCAAAAGCGCCGACCGCCGCGAGATTTTTGAAGAGGCGGCCGGAATCTCCAAGTTCCGCTACCGCAAGGAGGAGAGCGAGCGCAGGCTGGAAACGGCCGAGGAAAACCTTGTGCGCATCCGCGACATCGTCACCGAGCTCGAGGGGCAGGTCGGGCCTTTGAAGGTGCAGGCCGAAAAGGCCCGCAGCTTTCTTCTGCTGCGCGACCGGCTCCGCACGCTCGAGGTTTCGGTGTGGCTGATGGGGCTTGAGGGCCTGAAGGAAAGCCTCGCCCGCGTTCAGACCGATTTTGACAACGCGGAGCGGCTGCTGTCGGCCCGCCGCGGCGAGCTTGACGAGCTGTATGCCCGCGCCGAGGCGCTGGCGGCGGAAATGCAGGACAAGGACCGGCAGAGCGAGCGGGTTCGCGGCGAGATCCGCGAGGCCGAGGGGCGCGCGGCCGAGGTGCAGAGCGACATTGCCGTCTGCCGCGCCAATTTGAAAAGCAACGAAGAGAATATCGCCGCCCAGATGCGCGAGCTGAGCGACAGCGAGGGGCGCGCCCGGTCGCTGCAGGCGCAGCAGGCAGAACGCCGCACCCGCATGGCCGAGCTGGAAAAGCGCGCCGAAGGGCTGCAAAGGGAGCTGGACGGCATTTTGGAGCAGGCGCGCGCCGCCGCGAGCGAAAGCGCCGGGCTTTCGGAGCGCATTGACGGGCTGCGCACGCGCATTACGCTGGAAAAGCAGGCGGCGCAGCAGGGGGCGCTCGAGCGCGCCGGGCTGCAAAGCGGAGCGCTTGAGCTTCGCGCACGCGCGCAGAACATCGGGCGCGAAAAGCAGGAGGCGGCCGCGCGTCTGCGCGGCGAGGAGCAAAGGGCCTGCGAAATCGCGGCGCGCATTGGTGAAAGCGAAGAGAAAAAGGCGGCTGCCGACAACATGCTCCGTGGCTATGCGCTGCGCTGCGAGAGCCGCGCCAAAAAGGCGGAGGAGCTGGGGCAGAGCGTTGAACGCATGACGCGTGAGCGCAACGCCCGGGCCGACAGGCTGGGCCTGCTGCAAGCCATGGAGCGCGAGTACGAGGGCTTTTCGCACGCCGTTAAAAAGGTCATGGCGGCCAAGCACAGCGGCGCGCTGGCCGGCATTCACGGCCCGGTGTCGTGCCTGATCACCGTGCGCGACGACGTGGCGGTCGCCGTGGAAATTGCGCTGGGCGCCGCCATGCAGAACGTCGTGACCGACGACGAGCAGTCGGCCAAGCGCGCCATAGGGTATTTAAAGGCGGGCGAGCACGGCCGCGCCACCTTTTTGCCGCTGACGGCCGTCAAGCCCCGGCGGGGCGCCCGGCGCGAACTTGCGGGCAGTCCCGGGTTTTTGGGCTATGCCGACGATTTGACGGGCTGCGACGAGCGCTACCGCGCGCTTGTCGGCAGCCTTCTGGCGGGCACCGCCGTCGTCGACCACATCGACAACGCCGTTGCGCTGGCCAAAAGGACCGGATACGGTGTGCGCATCGTCACGCTCGACGGTCAGCTCATACAGACCTCGGGCGCCATGACGGGTGGCAGCCTGAACAAAAACGTCGGCGCGCTGTCGCGCAAAAACGAGCTGGAGCGTCTGAAAAACGAAATTGCCGCCATGGAGGAAACCATCGGGCAGGAGCGGCACCGTCTGGCCGAGGCGCGGCGCGAGCTGGAAAAGGCGCAGTACGAGTCGGGCGTTGCCGAGGAGGAAAAACGCGCCGCCGAGGACGCGCTGCTGTCGGCCCGCGCCGAGCAAAGCCAGCACGGCGCCCTGCTGGACAGCATGAGGGCCCGCCTTGCGGGGCTGCAAAAGGAGGAGGAGGGGCTTTCGGCCCGCTTTGAGGAAATCGCGGCGCGCGACGCCGCCATGGCCGAGGCGGAAAAGGAGCACCTGAGCCGGGCGCAGGAGCTGCAAACGGCCCTTGACGAGCTGACCGGCGGCGTGGAGGCGGCCGAGGGAGAGCGGGGACGGCTGGGCGATTTGGCCACCGAGGCGAGAACGGCGCTGGCCACGACGCAGACCGAGCACAGCGCGCTGCGCGAGGCGCTGCGGCAGCTGGAGGAGCTGATGGAAGCCCTGTCGGGCGATCGCCGCACCAAGGAAGAGGCCGTCGCCGCCATCCGCGCGCAAAACGAGAGCCTGCGGCAGGCGCTGCGCGATCGCGAGGCCGACCTGGCGCAGTGCCGCGGGGGGCTGGAGCAGAAAAATCGCCTGCTCAAAAGCGTGACGGAGGAAAGGCTGCGGCTGGAGGGGCAGAAGCAGAAGTGCGAAAAGCAGAGCCAGAGCAAAAACGCCGAGCTTTTGAACCTCGAACGGGAGCGCGCCCGGCTGGAAAACAAAAAAACACAGGTCGAGATGGAGGAAAGCCAGCTTCTTGACCGTTTGTGGGAAAACTATGAGCTGACGCGCACCACGGCGGAGGAGGTCCGCGTGCCGGTGGAGAGTCTGGCGGGCGCCAACCGGCAAATCGGCGAGCTGCGCGCCGACATCAAAAAGCTGGGCGACGTCAACATCGGCGCCATTGAGGAATACGCCAAGGTCAGCGAGCGCTACGAGTTTCTGTCGGCCCAGAAGGAGGACCTTGAAAAGGCCAAAAACGACCTTTTAGAGGTTATCGGCGAGCTGACGCGCAACATGCAGCAGATTTTCGCGCGGCAGTTTGCCGCCATCAACGACAGCTTCCGCGACACCTTCCGCGAAATTTTCGGCGGCGGCAACGCCTATTTGCAGCTGGAGGACGAAAGCGACATTTTAAACTGCGGCATCGAAATCAAGGTCGAGCTGCCCGGCAAGTCGATGCGGGCCATCTCGCTGCTTTCGGGCGGCGAAAAGGCCTTTGTCGCCATTGCGCTCTATTTTGCCATCATCAAGGTGCGGCCGACGCCCTTCTGCGTGCTGGACGAAATCGAAGCGGCGCTCGACGACGTCAACGTGCTGCGCTACATCCAGTACATGCGCCGCCTGACCGATAAAACCCAGTTTATCGTCATCACCCACCGCCGCGGCACGATGGAGGGCAGCGACATTCTGTACGGCGTCACCATGCAGGAGCAGGGCGTTTCCAAGCTGCTGGCCCTCAATCTCGGCGAGATTGAGGAAAAAATAAAGATGAAAGTGATGTAAGGGGCGATACCATGAGCTTTTTTGACAAAATCCGTGAGGGACTGAAAAAAACCAAGGAGGCGGCCGGCGGACAGCTGAACGCGGTGCTGGCCAACTTCCGCAGCGTCGACGAGGAGCTTTTGGAGGACTTGGAGGACGCGATGGTCATGGCCGACATGGGGGCCGCCTTGGCGTCGGAGGTCACCGACGAGCTGCGCCGGCGCGCCAAGCTCGAGAATGTGCAGACGCGCGAGCAGGTCGTCGACGTGCTGTGCGATATTTTGTCCGATCGCATGACGGCCAACCAGGGCCTGCGGCTGAACAGCCGCCCGTCGGTCATTTTGGTCGTCGGCGTCAACGGCGTCGGCAAGACGACGACCATCGGCAAGCTGGGGCAGAAACTGACGGCGCAGGGCAAAAAAGTGCTCTTTGCCGCCGCTGACACCTTCCGCGCCGCCGCCGCCGATCAGCTGACCGTCTGGGCCAGGCGCTGCGGGGCGGATATTGTCCGCCACAGCGAGGGCGCCGACCCGTCGGCGGTCATTTTCGACGCCATTTCGGCCGCAAAGGCGCGCGGCGTCGACGTCGTGATCGTCGATACGGCGGGGCGGCTGCACAACAAGCAGAACCTGATGAACGAGCTGAGCAAGATGAACCGCGTCATCGACCGCGAGCTGCCCGGCGCCGACCGCGAGACCCTGCTCGTGCTCGACGCGACGACGGGGCAGAACGCCATTGTGCAGGCCGACGCCTTCAACGAGGCGGCGCATTTGACGGGCGTCGTCATCACCAAGCTGGACGGCACGGCCAAGGGCGGCATCGCCATCAACGTCTCGTCGCGGCTCAACGTGCCGGTGCAGTACATCGGCGTGGGCGAGCAGGCCGACGATTTGCTCGAGTTTGACACGCGCGAGTTTGTCCGGGCCTTCTTTGAATAAGCAAAGGCGCGGGCGGAAAGGTTTTTAAAACATCAAAAGAGGTGCTGTTATGGCAAGATACGACGGCCGCAAGGTCTTTGAAATCCGGCCGGTCAAAATCACGACCGGCTTTATCGCCTATCCCGAGGGATCGGTGCTCATCGAGTGCGGAAACACCAAGGTCATCTGCAACGCAACCATTGAAAACAGCGTCCCCCCCTTTATGAAGGGGCAGGGGCGCGGCTGGGTGACGGCGGAATACTCCATGCTGCCGCGCGCCACGCAGAGCCGCACGCCCCGCGACGTGCAGAAGCTCAAGCTGTCGCCGCGTTCGGCCGAGATTCAGCGGCTCATCGGCCGCGCGCTGCGCTCGGTCACCAACCTTGACCGGCTGGGCGAGCGCAGCATCACCATCGACTGCGACGTCATTCAGGCCGACGGCGGAACCCGATGCGCCAGCATTACGGGCGGCTTCTGCGCGCTGGTGCTGGCGCTGGACAAGCTGCGGCAGGAGGGCGTTTTCCAGCAGCTGCCCCTTTATTCCTATGTCGCCGCCGTCAGCGCCGGCAGTGTCGGCGACGTGCCCATGGTGGACCTCAATTACGTGGAGGACAGCGGCGGCGAGGTCGACTTC